>DASWSI010000140.1:0-14307 GCA_036402715.1 Candidatus Limnocylindrales bacterium | reverse complement strand
ACCTGTGCCTGGCCGATGGCGAGCGACCAGGCGAGTGGCAGCCCCAGCATCCCGACGGCCATCCAGGTGCGCGTCGCGAACCCCAGGCGCCGCAGCGTCAGCACGAGCGACACGACGAGGAACGCCTCCCAGATCGCGGCCGCGACCGCGAAGGGCAGCAGGGCAAGAGGTCGGAACACGATCGCGAGGAGCGGCGGGTACCGATAGAAGCTCGCCGCGTTCGTGTCCGCCGCCGGGTCGTACAGGGGCTGCCCGGCATTGAGGCGGGCGCCGGCGTCGTAGTACGCGTGAACGTCCGCGAGCGGATCGGACGACAGGTGGAAGACCAGCGAGTAGACCCCGATGAGCGCGCCGATGACGGCGGCCGCGAACAGCACGAGCCGCAATCGCCGGCGGGTGGCCGCGGACGGGCGGAATTCCATCGGCCGCACTCTACCTGCGGCGACGAGCGTCGCAGACCCGTCGGAATCGGGATCGGACTAGCCGATTCGTACCCCCCGGAACGCCCTTTGCACGGTGCTAGGCTGCACCGGCCGTGCGAACCCCGATGCTGCTGTATGCGGTCGCCCTCGGCGTCCGGCTCCTCCTGACAGCCCTCTATCCGGACCCGGCGTACCCGGATTCCTACTACTACGTCGACGTGGCGCGTGCGCTGCAGGCGACAGGGCGGCTCGAGGTCGACTTCGTCTGGATCTTCGGCGAGGTCGGCGGCCGAATCCCGCTCGTGCCGGTCCTGCCGGTGGCGTCGAACGCGCACTGGCTGCCGCTCTCGTCGTTCCTCCAGGTTCCGTTCATCGCGGCCTTCGGCGCGACGGCGTGGGCATCGGCGCTGCCGATGATCCTCATCGGCTCGCTCTCGGCGCCGCTGACGTGGCTGATCGCGCGCGAAGCCGGGGCGCGACGCGAGATCCAGATCGGCGCCAGCCTGCTCGCCGCGATCCCGGCCGCGGGCGCGGTCTTCATGCCGCAACCCGAGAACTTCGCGATCCTCCAGCCGCTCGTCGCGGCGACCGTCTGGCTGACCGCACGCGGGCTCAAGGGCCACACCCGCTCGTACGTGCTCGCGGGTTTCCTCGTTGGGCTCGCATCACTCGCGCGAAACGACGGGTTCATCCTCGGGCTTGCCGTCGCGCTCGTGTTCGTCTGGGATCGCGCGCGGGCGCTGCGGTCGCGGGGTGTCGTGGCCCCGCGGATCCCGCTCGCGGCGGCCATCGGCTGCTTCGCCATGTACCTCGTCGTCATGGGTCCGTGGTACGTCCGCCAGCTCGCGGTCTTCGGCTCGCTCTCACCCACGACCTCCGGCGGCTCCGCGCTCTGGATCCGGACGATCGACGAGTGGAACAGCATCACCGCCAACCCGTCGCTCGGGTCGTTCCTTGCCCAGGGGATCGGCCCGATCGTGTCGAGCCGCGTCGGCGGCCTCGTGTCCGCCGTCGGCCAGTTCGCGGTGATCATCTGCTCGGTGCTGCTCGTCCCGTTCGTCGTCGCCGGCGCATGGCTGCGGCGCCGATCGGTGGACTTCGGGCCGTGGTTCGTCTACGTCGTGCTCGTCTTCCTCGGAGCGATGCTCCTGTACCCGCTCCACGTTCCAGGTGGGGCGTTCATCCACAGCGCCGTTGGCCTCGAGCCGCACGCCTACATCCTCGCCCTCGAGGGTGTGGTGGCAGGCGTCGCGGCAGTCGCACGGCGTCGTCCCGCCTGGAACGAGGCGACCGCGGGACCGATCTTCGTCGGGGCGATCGTCGCGCTGACCATCGCGACGGCCGCGCTCTACGCCATCCCGGTGCAGCGGAGCTGGGCCGACTCGCGGGCGCCTCGACTGGCCCTTGCGGCTCAGCTCGACCGGTTGGGGGTCGCTGCCGATGATCGTCTCCTGACGATCGACGCCGCCGGCTTCAAGTACTTCACCGGCCGCGGCGGCGTCGTGACACCGGACGACCCGATCGACACCATTGAGGCAGTCGCGCGCGCCTACCGGACGCGGTGGCTCGTCCTCGAGCGTGACCAGGCGGCACGAGCGCTGGCGCCGGTCCTCAAGGGTGAGAGCCGGCCGGCGTGGATCGGTGCGCCGGTCTTCTCCGTCCCGGCCGCGGACGGCGGTCCGCCGCGCCTCGCGCTCTACCCCGTCTGCACGGACGCGGCCGATTCGCGCTGCCTGGCCGTCGCGAGCGGCAGCACGCCATGACCCGGACAGACGGCCTCGTTGCGGTCCCGGCGGTGGACGTGGCCTCGGCCGCCCGGCTGCAGACACTCCTCGCGGTCGCGGCCGTCGTCGCCGTCGCGCTCGTCGCTCGCGCGCTCGCTGCCGCGGTCATCGTCTTCCCCAAACCGGAGGACACCGCGTACTACGTCGGCGTCGCGCGAAACCTCGTCGAGGGGCGCGGCCTCGTGAGCGACGCGCTCTGGAGCTACCAGACGCCGCCGCTCATCCTCCCGCGTCCAGCATTCGAGGTCTGGCTGCCGCTGCCCACCATCCTCGCCGCGATCCCGATGGCGATCCTCGGACCCACGTTCGCCTCGGCCCAGGTCAGCTCCGTCGTCATGGGCGCGCTCGTGCCGGTCCTCGCCTGGCGGGTCGCGGCGGACGCGGCCGCCGAGCGTGGTTTGCCACCCGGCCGCGCCGCGGTCCTCGCCGCGGGCGCCGGCCTCACGACGGCCGTGTACCTGCCGCTCGTCCTCCACTCGGCGCTGCCGGACTCGACGATCCCGTTCGCCATCCTCGTGCTCACCGCCTGCCTGCTGATGGCGCGGATCGCGGCACGGCCACGCGCGGCGCGCGCCAACGACGTGCGCCTCCTGGGGCTCGGCGTCGTCCTGGGCCTCGCCGCGCTCACCAGAAACGAAGCGGTCTGGCTCGCCCTGACGTGGGTCGTCGTCGCGTCGTCCGCGATCGGGACATCGCGCCGAGTGCGGCTGCGGCTCGTCGCCATCCCGGCGATCGTCGCGTTCGCGGTGTTCGCGCCGTGGGCGATCCGGGACTGGATCGCGTTCGGCAGCCCGCTTCCCGGGCAGGCCCTCACGAACGCGCTGTCGCTGACGGGACGGGACATCTTCGCGTGGGCGGATCCGCCGACGCTCCAGCGCTACCTCGCGGCCGGCTGGGCGACGCTCATCGAGCTGCGGGTCACCGGCGTGCTCCACAACCTCCTCAACGTCCTCGTCCTCCTCGGCATTCCGATCTCCGTCATCGGGCTCGCGGCGATGCCGTGGTTCGGGACGGGACGCGCCCTCCGACCACTCGTCATCTTCAGCCTCCTGACGTTCACGATCACGAGCCTCCTCTTTCCGGTGGCGACGACGTGGGGGACCTTCCTCCACGCAGCCGGCGCGATCCACGTCCTGCTCGTGGTCGCCTGCCTGCTTGCGCTCGACCGCGCGATCGTCGCGATCGGACGGCGGCGCGCGTGGACGAATCCCGTCGCCTGGCTCGGCCCGGCCCTCACCGTCTTCGGTGCCGCGGTGTTCACCGTCGCGGTCCTGCCGTCGTTCGGTGCCAGCTCGCGCGAGACACAGCAGCTGTACGCGTCGCTCGGGACGGCGATGGATCGCGCCGGCGAGCCGCTCGTCGCCGCGGGTCCCGTGATCACGAACTTCCCGATCTGGCTCTCGGAGACGGCCGGAATTCGCGCCCTCGCCCTGCCCGACGAGCCGCCGACGAGCGTCGTCGCACTGGCTCGCTCGTTTCCGGGCGCGCGGCTCGTCGTCGTGATCGGCACGGACGGCCGGTACCCCGCGGCGATCGACGCGCGTGAGCCCGGGAGCGAGTGCTTCCAGGAGGTTTCGCTGCGCCGCGACCCGGGTGTTCCGGGCCCCTTCGCCGACGCCCGCGTGTTCCGCCTCGTCTGCCCATGAATCTCGACCCGTATACTCCCGGGCAGATGGATGCAGCCTTCGCCGCACCCGAACCGCTGGGCGGCGACTTCGACGGCCTCCATGCGGAGGCGAAGGCCGCAGTCGCCGTCGCGGCCAATGCCCTTCGCGACGTGCGGACCCGCTATCGCGAGGCGTATGCGGACGAGCAGGCGCGCTGGCAGGAGCTGCGCGACGAGCTCGATGCCCTCGAGCGGCGCGCACTCGACGCCGTTCGTGGCCCCCGCCTCCTCACGACCGCGGAGGACCACGACCTCGCCGAACCCGATGTCGCCACGCAGCCTCCAGGCGAGATCGCCGCGCTCTCCGCGATCGCGGGGCTGGCTCCGCTGCCGGCGGCGCCCGGGCCCGCACCCCGCGTCCGAACGCTCCGCGTGCACCTCGACGAAGCCGCGGCCGCGCTCGACACCCACCAGACGGAGCTCGGGCGGCTCGAGCTCGCGATCCGGACGCTCGAGTCGACGTGGCTCTTTCTCGAGCGCGGCGACGTGAGCCTCGTCGGCGACACGACCGCCCCGGCGAACCTGGCGGACCTCCAGATGCGGATCGTCGAGGCACAGGAAGGCGAGCGGGCGCGGCTTGCCCAGGAGGTCCACGACGGGCCGGCGCAGGCGCTGTCGAACGCGATCTTCCAGGTCGAGTTCATCGAGCGGGTCGTCGGAACGGACCAGGAGCTCGCGTCGGCGGAGCTGCGGTTCCTGCGCGATCTCCTCCGCCGCGAGCTCGGCGACGTGCGGACGTTCATCACCCAGCTGCGGCCGCCGATCCTCGACGAGATGGGCCTCGACGGCGCGATTCGCGACGCGGCGGAGCACCTCCGTTCGCTGATCGGGATCGCGGTCGACGTCCAGATCGACGCGCCGACGACAAGCCTCGCGCCCGCGGAGCAGATGGTGGTCCTCCGGATCGCCCAGGAGGCGCTGCAGAATGTCCGCAAGCACGCCTCCGCGTCGGCGGTCAGCGTGAGGACGACCAGGGAAGACGGCGCGTGGGTCCTCGAGATCCGCGACGACGGCCGCGGCTTCGACGGTGGAGCGGTGGCCGCCCGTGGCCGCCGCAACTACGGGCTGCAATTCATGAGGGAACGAGCGGAGCTCATCGGGGCCCGCTTCGACGTACGATCGAACTCCGACAAGGGGACGGTCGTCCGACTCGCGATTCCGAAGGGAGCAGAGGAGACCAGATGACCGCGATCGATTACGGCGGTCCGGAGCGGCGCCGCGGCGGCCCGGATCGGCGAGGCCCTGGTGATCGCACCAGGATCCTCATCGTCGACGACCACGCGCTGTTCCGGATGGGCATCGCCAACCTGCTCGCGCGCGAGTCGGACTTCGAGGTGGTGGGCGAGGCAGACGACAGCCGGTCCGCCGTCGACCGCTCGATCGAGACGTCGCCGGACATCATCCTGATGGACCTCTCGATCCCGGCGCCGGGCGGGATCGAGACGACGCAGCGAATCAAGCGGGAGCTGCCCTCGACCGGGATCATCGTGCTCGCCGCGACCGAGGACGAGGACGCCCTCTTCGACGCCATCAAGGCCGGCGCCGCGGCGTTCATCCTCAAGGACGTCGGACCGGACGACCTGGTCACGATCATCCGCCGCGTCGTCGCCGGCGAGTACCTGATCAACGACAAGGTCTTCGCCAAGCCGGCCGTCGCGAGCCGCGTCCTGAAGGAGTTCCGCGAGCTCGCCGTCTACGGCCAGGAGGCGGCTCCGATCTTCGCGCCGCTGTCCCCCCGCGAGGTCGAGATCCTCGACAACATCGCGCAGGGGATGACGAACAAGCAGGTGGCCTACGCGCTGTCGATCAGCGAGCAGACCGTCAAGAACCACATGAGCTCCATCCTGCGGAAGCTCTCGGTAAACGACCGGACCCAGGCCGTCGTGTACGCGATGCGCCAGGGCTGGATCAGGATGCCGGAGGATTAGGCCGGTTACAGCGACGGACCACGCGAACCCATGACGACCTCGGAGCAGGTTTCCGCCACCCCTCTCGCGACCGAGGTCGCGTCGCTCGACCGCGAGCTGAGCGAGATCGACATGCTCGTCACGCAGGCGAAGGTCGAGGCCGGCCGGCACGAGCAGAAGCGCTCGCAGGCCGAGGAGAAGCTCGCGACGCTCGCCGGAACGAACACCGAGCCGAAGGACCTGATCGAGCTCAACTCCCAGCTCGTCGGCCTGACCCGCCGCGCCGCGCTCATGGAGGCTCAGGTCGAGGTCCTCGAGGGCAAGCGCAAGACGCTCGGGCGGTTTCGGGAGTCGCTCGCGCGACACGCGGACTGGGTCGCCAACGGCGGTGTCGAGCGGACCGTCGCCGCGAATGCCGGCGCGGCCGACGCGATGCCGCCGGCCATGTCCCGGATCGTCCTCGCGGCGCAGGAGGACCTCAGGCGCGAGATCGCGCGGGCGATGCACGACGGCCCCGCCCAGAGCCTGACGAACATCGTCCTTCAGGCACAGATCGTCGAGCATCTCGTTGGCCGCGATCCGGCGCTCGCGAAGCGCGAGGTGGGACTCCTCATCGCGATGGTCCAGCAGACGCTCGATGCGACGAAGTCGTTCATCTTCGACGTCCGGCCGATGGTCCTCGATGACCTCGGGCTCGTCCCGACCCTCCGTCGAGCGGCGCGTGACCGCGGTCAGCGCGCCGGCGTGAAGGTCGAGTTCGAGTCGCTTGGCGGCGACCGCCGGCTGCCGCCGGAGCAGGAGAGCGGGCTCTTCCGAATCCTCGACGAGGCGCTCGCCGGATACCTCGGCGCCGCACCCGAGACGGTCACGCTGACGCTCGACTGGGCAGACCAGATCGAGGCTCGGGTTGCGGCCCGCCGAACGGGGCCCCCGATCCCAGCCTCGGATCCCGAGGACAGCGAGCCGAAGACGGGCAAGGACGTCCCGCCGGCGCTCGCGTCGATGATGGAAGATCGCCGGGCGGACCGCCGAGCCGCCGCGGACGCTGCACGGAACGCCGCAATCGTTGCGCTGCCGCAGGCGGCGTGGCGTGAGATCCAGCAGCGGGCGGCGACGATCGGGGCGACGGTCGAGCTCGAGGACGCCGGCGGCACGTTGCGCGTCACCGCGCCGTACGCCGACCGGCCGCTCGCGGACCCGGCCTGACGGTCGTCCTCGCAATCACGGACGCTTCGATGATCCGCGTCCGCGGCCAGGGAATCGTGGAATACGGGCTGATCCTCGGGCTGTCGGCCGTCGTCGCGATCGTCGTCCTCGTGTTCCTCGGAGGGACGGTTTCGGACGCGCTCGACCTCATCAGTCGCGCGATCGACGCGGCGAGCCAGGGGCACTGACGTGGAGGCGGGACGCACCGGCTCATCCCGGACAGCGGTTTCGGGACCGCTCGCGACACCCGCGGACCGCCCTTCGCCAAACGTCCGGGTTACGAATATCCTAGTGGCTTGGGGCAGGTCGCCTTCATATATTGGCGCAGCCCTCACCCGAGGGTGGACTCATCCAGGAGGCTGCCTCAATGGCGCTTGTTCACTCGTTTCTCGCCACCCTTCGCCGTGACGAGGATGGCCAGGGTCTCGCCGAGTACGCGCTGATCCTCGCCCTCATCGCGATCGTCGCGATCATCGCCCTGATCTTCCTCGGCGGACAGGTCAGCACGATCCTTTCGAAGGTCGGCAGCTCGATCTAGTCGCTCTACGACGAGAGCAACCGAACCGCCGGGCCGAGAGGCCCGGCGGTTCTGTTTTGCCCGCGCAACGGCGCCCGATCGGGACGCCGGTCGGATGCACCGAATGGGCTATTGCTGGCCCATCGGCCCGTTTCTACGTTTGCATCGCCTCCGTTCACACGGGGAGCTTCGTCGGAAAGGAGGTGTCTCCCAAGATGTCAGTCTTCACTGCCCTCATCTCGTTCCTTCGCCGTGACGAGGAAGGCCAGGGTCTCGCCGAGTACGCGCTGATCCTCGCCCTCATCGCGATTGTCGCGATCATCGCCCTCATCTTCCTCGGCGGCCAGGTCAGCACGATCCTTTCGAAGGTCGGTAGCTCGATCTAGTCACCAGCTCAATCGTTTCGAACCGCCGTCGGCCCCGTGGCCCGGCGGTTCGACCTTTTTCACCAGCCCCGAGCGCCGTCGTCACGGCTCGGACGCGACCGCCGGCGACCGGCGGGGAGCGCCGCCGGCGAGGCCGCAGGGGACAAGGCCGCGACCGCTGAGCGCGACAACAAACGTGTTATCCGGCGCCCTCGATTTCCCATTTGAGGCATTGAAATCAACAACCTTGCGGCAGACCTTGCGCCAAGCGTGATTTCCTGCCGAATCTTCCCAATGGTCCTAGGCCTTTGGTATAGTCGCGCCGCTTCCGGGCGGTGCGTACTGTGGTGCCACCTGTCACACGGCTCGGGAGAAATCACTTGAAGGCTCGTTCGAACCGCTTGATCCTGCTTGTCGGGGTCTTCTTCGCCATCCTGGCGTTCGTCGGGATCGTGTTCCTGGTCCAGGGGAACAAGGGCGGAGGCAGCTCAGGCCCGGCAACCGAGTTGCCGACGGTCTTCGCCGCCCGGCCCATCACGCTGGGGACCGAGATCACGACGGACATGCTGACGGTCACCACCACCAAGGTGACTGAGCGAGCCACAGACGCCTACTCATCCGCCAGCCTCGTCCTCGGCAAGATCGCCGCGAAGGACATCCCGCAGGGCAAGCAGCTCACGGGTGACGACTTCAACCGCGGCGCCGGAATCACGCAGCTGTCGGTGCCGCCCGGCATGATCGGCATCGCGGTCACGGTCGACCAGGGATCCGGCGTCGGAACCGTCATCCGGACGGGAGACTACGTCGACCTCCTCGTCGCGATCAGCGGCGACAAGTTCCCGGTCATCACCCTCAACCCCGTCGACAACAGCTTCACGGTCGTGAGCGGCATCAATGCCACGAGCTCGAAGCTCCTCCTCCAGGGGATGCAGGTCATCGGGACCCTTCTCCCCCCGCCCACGACAGCACAGCAGCAGGGCGGGGCCGCGCCGGCCGCCGGCGACCCCTCGACGAACCTGAACGGGCAGTCCGAGATCGTCATCCTGGCGGTCGAGGCCCAGCAGGCCGAAGTCATCAAGTTCGCCCAGATCGACGGCTCGATCTCGCTCGTCCTCCGGTCACCGAAGGACTTCCGCGACGCCCAGGGCAATGCGATCGTCCCGCCGCCGCACGCGACGACGGGCATCACGCTCCGCGTCCTGGTCGACACCTACCGCGTCCTGATCCCGCAGCTCGTCGAGACGGCCGTGCCGTCGCAGGCGAAGCCCCGATAACGAGTACGGCGTCGCCGCTCGCGGCGTCGTCCCACGCGGCCGCGACGGGCGCGACGACCTAACGGTCCCGCGCCCGTCGGCTCTCCGCAGCGAAAACGTCCAGCGCAATCCGAAGAAGGCGAAGCGAACAACGCCAGATGGCCGACCAGATCCGAGTCCTGATCGTCGACGACATCCCCGAGACCCGGGACCACCTGACCAAGCTGCTCGGTTTCGAGACCGACATCGAGGTCGTTGGTTCGGCGGCGTCCGGGGCTGAGGCGCTCGATCTCGCTGCCCGCCTTGCTCCGGACGTCGTCCTGATGGACATCAACATGCCGGACATGGATGGCATCAGCGCGACGGAGCAGATGTCCGCCCGCGCCCCCAACGCCGCCGTCGTCATGATGTCGGTCCAGGGCGAGGCGGACTACCTCCGCCGGTCGATGCTCGCCGGCGCACGCGAGTTCCTCGTCAAGCCGTTCAGCAGCGACGAGCTCACGACGTCGATCCGCCAGGTCCACCTCCGCGAACGCGAGAAGCTGTCGCGGATGGTCGCCCGCCCCGTCGCGGGGAGCAACGGCTCCGCCGAAGGTGACCGGGAGCCCGGCACGATCGTCGCGGTCTTCAGCCCGAAGGGCGGCGTCGGCCGGACGACGATCGCCGTCAACCTCGCGGTCGCGGCCGCGACGGAGCTCGGCAAGAAAGTCGTCCTCGTCGACGCCTCGTTCCAGTTCGGCGACGTCGGCGTCCTCCTCAACCTGAACCCGAAGAACAAGTCGATCGCGGATCTCGCGCCGGAGCTCGAGACGGGTGAGCCCGAGTCGCTCGACACGTTCGTCATCAACCACTCCTCGGGCGTCCGCGTGCTTCTCGCGCCGCCGTCGCCGGAGATGGCGGAGCTCGTCACGACATCCGGCGTCAAGCGGGTCCTCGAGGCGCTGCGCAAGCAGAACGACCTCGTCATCGTCGACTGCACCTCGTGGTTCAACGACACGACGCTCGCGATCCTCGACCTCGCCGACGTCATCCTGACGATGCTGAGCCTCGAGATCACGAGCATCAAGAACATGCGCCTCTTCCTCGAGGTCGCCGACCAGCTCGGCTACGAGCCCGGCAAGGTCCGCCTCGTCCTCAACCGCGCCGACTCGACGCTCGGGATCCGCGTTGCGGACGTCGAGCACTCGATCGGCCGGAAGGTCGACCACACCATCGTGAGCGACGGCCGGAGCGTGGTCTACGCGCTCAACCGCGGCGTCCCGTTCTTCCTCAGCAACCGCGAGGCCCAGGTGTCCCAGGACGTGATGCGACTGGCGGCGGCTATCGCCGGCGAAGTCGTCGTCGCGCCGGTGGCCGAAGAGCCGAAGGCGGCCCAGCGCAAGTCGTTGTTCGCATGGCGGTGATCCACGTGGTTTCAGCAGGCCCCTCGGGGCGAGAAGGGGTGTAGGCAATGTCGCTGCTCAAGCGTATCGAGAGCGCGCGTCCGGGCTCCGGCCCGGGGTCGTCGCCCGTCCCCGCCGCACCCGGCGGTGGCGGCGGTTCCCCGACCGGCGCCGGCTCGCCGCCCGCGACGCCCCGGCTCATGACCCAGGGGCCCGTCCGGGAATCATTCCGCGACGTGAAGTTCCGGATCCAGAGCCGTGTCATCCAGGACCTGGACCCGAAGCTCGACCTCTCCAACCAGGTCGAGGTCCGGCGCCAGATCGAGGAGATCTTCGGCAAGGTCATCGACGAGGAAGGCCTCGCCCTGACCCGCGCCGAGCGCGTCCGGATGCTCGAGCAGATCACGGACGAGATCATCGGCCTCGGCCCGCTGGAGCCGCTGCTCCGTGACGAGTCGGTGTCGGAAGTGATGGTCAACGGACCGCGCCAGGTCTACATCGAGCGCTCCGGCAAGCTCGAGCTGACGAACGTCGTCTTCCAGAACGACGACCACGTCATGCGGATCATCGACCGGATCATCGCCCCGATCGGTCGCCGCGTCGACGAGTCGAGCCCGATGGTCGACGCGCGCCTGACGGACGGCTCCCGCGTCAACGCCATCATCCCGCCGCTGTCCCTCGTCGGGCCGGTGATCACGATCCGGAAGTTCGCCGCGACGCCGTTCACGGTCGACGACCTCGTCCGGTTCGGGACCGCGACGCCGGACATGTTCGACTTCCTCCGCGCCTGCGTCGAGGCCCGGCTGAACGTCTTCGTCTCCGGCGGTACGGGCTCGGGCAAGACGACGACGCTCAACGTCCTGTCGTCGTTCATCCCGAATGACGAGCGGATCGTCACGATCGAGGACGCCGCGGAGCTCCAGCTTCGGCAGGAGCACGTCGTGACCCTCGAGTCGCGCCCGCCGAACATCGAAGGCAAGGGTGCGATCCCGATCCGCGAGCTCGTCCGGAACGCCCTCCGGATGCGCCCCGACCGGATCATCGTCGGAGAGTGCCGGTCGGGCGAGGCGCTCGACATGCTCCAGGCGATGAACACCGGCCACGACGGCTCGATGTCGACGGGCCACGCCAACACCCCGCGCGACATGCTGGCCCGGCTCGAGACGATGGTCCTCATGGCCGGCGTCGACCTGCCGGTCCGCGCCATCCGTGAGCAGATCGCATCGGCCGTCGACCTCATCGTCCACCAGAGCCGTCTGAAGGACGGCACCCGAAAGATCACGCACATCACCGAGGTCCAGGGCATGGAAGGTGACGTGATCGTCATGCAGGACGTCTTCATCTTCGAGCAGACGGGCGTCGTCGAAGGCAAGATCCAGGGTCGCCTCAAGCCGACCGGGATCCGGCCGAAGTTCGTCGAGAAGTTCGAGGTCATGGGCATTCACATGGCGGCGAACATCTTCGGCTTCTCGTACTGAGCCGGAAGGAGCAGCGCTCGTGGACACCATGACAATCGCGGTCGCCGGAGTCGCCGCACTGGCGATCCTGCTGATCGCGGCCGGGATCGCCACGTCCGGTGGCGGCTCGGGGATCAGTGCCCGCCTCGAGCGTTACGCCTCAGGCCGGACAGATCAGAAGGCCGGAGCAGGCGGCCAGGGGCTCGCCGAGATGCTCGCGACGAACGCGACGCTGCTCCAGTTCAACCGCGTCGTCGAGGCGCGTGACTTCGGTGCCAACCTCGCCCGCGAGATCGCGCGCGCGGACCTCAAGCTGAAGGTCTCCGAGTACCTCGCGATCTGGGCTGCGTCGATCCTCGGCGTGCCCGCGATCATGCTCGTCTTCAGCATCGCCCTCTCGGCGCTGCGTAACCCGATCGCGCTCCTCGTGGGTGCGTTCGTGGGCTTCATGCTCCCCCGCTTCTGGCTCGGTCGCCGCAAGGGTGGCCGCCTGAACCAGTTCAACAAGCAGCTGCCGGACACGATCACGCTGATCGCCAACGCACTGCGCGCCGGCTCGTCGTTCCTCCAGGCGATCGAGCTCGTCGTCCGCGAGTCGCGGCCGCCGATCTCGACCGAGTTCGGACGCGTCATTCGCGAGGTCAACCTCGGCCTGCCGTTCGAGCAGGCGCTCGAGAACATGGTCCGCCGCGTGAAGTCCGATGACCTCGAGCTGATGGCGACCGCGATCTCGATCCAGCACACCGTCGGTGGCAACCTCGCCGAGATCCTCGACTCGATCGCGTACACCATTCGCGAGCGGGTCCGGATCAAGGGCGAGATCCGGTCGCTGACGGCACAGCAGCGGCTGTCCGGCTACGTCGTCGGCTTCCTGCCGATCGGCCTCGCCGGCTTCATCTACATCGCCGCTCCCAAGTTCTTCGACCCGATGTTCGCCAAGCCGCCGGAGGTCCTCGGGCTGCCGGCCGGGATGATCATCATGTTCGCCGGCGGATTCATGATGTTCATCGGCTTCATGCTCATCCGAAAAATCGTCGACATCGAGGTCTGAGCGATGCCAGCGTTCCTTCCGATCCTCGTTGCGGGCATCGCGGCCGTCGCGATCCTGCTCATCTTCATGGGGCTCGCCGGCAGCTCCCCGGTTGACCCCGTCCAGGCTCGCCTGACGCAGCTCGGGACGATGCAGGCGAAGAACCTCGAGGAGCTCGAGCTTCAGCAGCCGTTCCTCGAGCGGACGCTTCGCCCGCTTGCCACCCGGCTCTCGGGCTCCGTCGCCCGGGTCACCAGCCAGTCGTTCTCGGAGCGCACCGAAAAGCGGCTCGCCCTCGCCGGCCACCCCGGCAACCTCCGGGTGGGTGACTGGCTCGGCATCAAGGCCATCGGCGCGATCATCGGCGCGATCATCTTCTTCGTCATCGTCGGCCTCATCGCCAAGAACGTCATCGGTGGCCTGCTCCTGACGCCGATCGGCCTCCTCATGGGCTATACGGTCCCGGAGTTCTGGCTCGGTGGCCGCTGCCGGAAGCGCCAGCACGCGATCCTCCTCCAGATCCCGGATGCGCTCGACCTCCTGACGATCTCCGTCCGGGCGGGCCTCGGCTTCGACGGCGCGCTCGCCAAGGTCGTCGAGAAGCTCAAGGGACCGCTGACTGACGAGTTCCGCCGGGCGCTCGCAGAGCTTCGGGTCGGCAAGGCGCGCCGCGAGGCGCTCCGCGACATCATTCCGCGAACGGACGTCCAGGCACTGACGAACTTCATCGGCGCGATCATCCAGGCCGAGCAGCTCGGCGTGTCGATCTCGAAAGTGCTCCAGGTCCAGTCCGAGCAGCTCCGCATCGAGCGCCGCCAGCGCGCCGAGGAGCAGGCGGCCAAGGCGCCGATCAAGATGCTGTTCCCGCTCGTCGGGTGCATCTTCCCCTCGCTCTTCATCGTCATCCTCGGACCGGCGATCATCCTGATCGTCCAGAACCTCAACACCAAGACGTAGGCACGTCGACTCCGCGGCCGAACGGACGCGGAGTCGCCACGCCGGACCGAACCGACGCCCCAGCCTGATGTCCAACATGCTCGTTGCCCGCAACGTCACCCGCGACCGCGTTCTCGCGGCGCGGGTCGAGGTCGCGGGCGGCCTGTGGCGGAAGTTCCTGGGGCTGATGGGCCGTCCGTCGCTGCCGCAGGGCGAAGGGCTCTGGCTCCCTGACAGCAACGGGATCCACATGATGTTCATGCGCTTCCCGATCGACGCGGTGTTCCTCGGCGGCGCGGACGCGGCCGGCGTCCGACCGGTCGTCTCCATCCATCCCGCACTCCCCGTCTGGCGCGGGCTCGTGCCGCTCGTCCGCGGCGCG
>DASWSI010000139.1:0-2417 GCA_036402715.1 Candidatus Limnocylindrales bacterium | reverse complement strand
CGGCAGCATCGCGTTGTGCCCGAACGGGTCGACGTTGTAGCCGACAGTCGCGATTCGGCCGAAGCGGTCGAGGAAGTAGCGCTGCGAGTAGAGCGCCTGGCGGACGAACGACTCCCCACCCGGGATGTTGCAGTCCGGCTCGACCCACCAGCCGCCGACGATCTCCCAGCGGCCCTCGTCGACCCGGGCGCGGATCTCGTCGAACATCCCCGGGTCGATCTCCTCGACCCATTCGTAGTACGCCGCCGAGTCCGAGGTGAAGATGAACTCCGGGTACTCGTTCATCCGGTCGAGCGCGGACCGGAAGGTCGCCCGGACCTCCTGGTAGCCCTCCGGCCACTGCCACAGCCAGACCGGATCGATGTGGGAGTTGCCGATCATGTGGAGCAGCCGCTCCTGCTCGGCGGGCGGGGGCGCGGGGGTGGTCGTCACGTCGCGGTGCGCCTCCGGTCGTCCGTCGTTGTCCGCTTCCCGGCGGCGTCAACCGGTCCGGCGTCCTCGCCGGCCGCCCACGCGTCGATGCGCTCGCTGAGGACGTGGAGCATGAGGAGATGCATCTCCTGGATTCGCGCGGTCGTCGTCGACGGCACGAGCAGCGCGTGGTCCGCATGAGCGCGCGCCGCTCCGCCCTCGCCGCCACCGAACAGGACGGTCGTCGCGCCGGCGTCACGGCCGGCCTGAAGTCCACGTACCACGCTCGGTGACCGGCCGCTCGTCGAGAAGCCGATCACGACGTCGCCGGGTCGGGCGAACGCCTCGACCTGCCGGGCGAACACCGTGTCGTAGTCGTAGTCGTTGGCGATGCACGTCACGACGGACGGGTCGACGCTCAGCGCCATCGCCGGGAGCGGCCGCCGCTCGCGCAGGTAGCGCCCGACGAGCTCCGCCGCGAGGTGCTGCGCGTCCGCGGCGCTGCCGCCGTTCCCGAACGTGTAGACGCGGCCTCCGGATGCGAGTGCGGCGCACACGGCGTCGCCCACGGTCGCGAGATCGGGCAGGAGGGACTCGA
This sequence comes from Candidatus Limnocylindrales bacterium, assembly GCA_036402715.1. Lineage (GTDB taxonomy): Bacteria > Chloroflexota > Limnocylindria > Limnocylindrales > CSP1-4 > JACDAV01. The sequence goes on along the minus strand of DASWSI010000139.1, from coordinate 1,408 downwards.
CCGCGCGCGCGACGGCAACGTGATCGTCGAGCTCACGCTTCGGGTCACGCACGAAGCGGCTCCGGAATGCTCGTGGCAGCCCCGGCACCGAACCGCTCGAACGCGATCGACGCTGCCGCGACGACGCCGAGCTGGTCGCCGAGCTCGGCGAGGACGATGTCCGCCGACCGCGCGGCGGGGGCCATCGCCTGGCGGAGGCCGGCGTCGCGGACAGGGACGAGGAGCTGGTCGCCCGCACGCGTCACTCCCCCGCCGAGGACGACGAGCTCGGGGTTGAAGATGTCGAGGATGTTCGCCATCGCGGACCCGAGGATCGTCGTCGTCTCGTCCCAGATCCGCGCGGCGAGCTCGTCGCCCCGAGCTGCATGCTCCGCGACATCACGCGCCGTGACCGTCGCGACCGCGGACAGCGACGACCCGGGGTTCGAGGCGAGGGCCTCGCGCGCGCGGACCGCGATGTTCGTCCCGGAGGCGTATGCCTCGAGACACCCGCGGCGGCCGCAGCCGCACACACGACCGCGATAGTCGACGGTGAGATGTCCCAGCTCGCCGGCGTTCCCCGCCGCTCCCCGGTAGACGGCGCCGTCGAGCACGAGGCCTCCGCCCACGCCTGTCGAGATCGTCAGAAAGACGAGGTCCCGAACGCCCCGTGACCGCCCTGCACCGAAGCGGTATTCCGCGAGCGCTCCCGCCGTCGCGTCGTTGTCGACGGCCGTCGGTCGCTCGAGGGCTGCCTCGACGATCGCGACGAGCGGGATGTCGTCCCAGCCCGGGAGGTTCGGCGGCGACTGGATGATCCCCGCGAACGGATCGAGGGGGCCGCCGCATGCGATCCCGACCGCCGCGATGTCGGTCCAGTCCAGGCCCGACGCCGTGACGGCTTCACGACCGAGCTCCAGGTGGCGCGCGATCACCGCCTCGGGGCCTTCCTCGACGCGCGCCGGAATCGAAAGGAACGACCGAACGCCGCCGTCCGCGGCGACGACTCCGGCGGCGAGCTTCGTGCCGCCGACATCGAGACCGAGGACCGGGTCGTCCGCCCGCCGCTCGTCGGCGCGGCGCTGCGGCAACGTGGGTGGCCGCGCGGTCGTGCGATCCGTCACGACGCCCGGACGGCGCACGCCACGGACGTCGGCGGGCGTCGAACCGTGGTGCTGCTGATGCCTGCCGTTCCCCGGATCCGCCGCATCTACCCCTTCCGACCGGTCGTTGCGATCCCCTCCACGAAGTATCGCTGACCGAGGAAGAAGACGATGATCATCGGCAGGGTGATGATCACGGCAGCCGCCATGACGAGCTGCATGTCGCCGGCGCCGCCGGCCGCGATGTTGTTCTGCGCGACGAGGAGCTGCAGGCCGCGCGGCAGCGTGAAGAGGTTGATGTCGCGGATGTAGATGAGCGGCTTCAT
>DASWSI010000138.1:0-5847 GCA_036402715.1 Candidatus Limnocylindrales bacterium | reverse complement strand
GGTGAGCGTGTCGCCCGCCTTGACCTGGTACGACTTCAGGAGGGCCCGCCCGTCGGCGACCGAGGTGTCGACCGCGATCGGCTTCAGGAGCGTCCCGTCGAGGGTGTACGGGCCGCGGTCGATCCCGGCCGCCGGATCGTCACCCGGTCCGGCGAGGGTCGCGACCTCGGGATCGACGAGCGGCGTCAGGGCCCGGGCGGAGGGCGCCGGATCGGTTCCGGCGGCGGCGACGTCGCCCGGGATCGTCTCGGACGGTCCGGCGCCATCGGTCCCGCCCTGGGCGGCCGTCCCGGCGAGGGCGAGCCGTGGCCCGGTGCCATCGCCGTTGGGCCCACCGACCGGACCGCTCGGCGCCTTGCCCGGCAGCCAGCTCAGAAGCGAGGCGAAGACGACGACGAGGACGACGACGACCGGCAGGACCGCCTCGGTCCGGATCCCGCTCGAGAGGCGGGCCGGCAGGCGGAGATGCGGCAGGGCATGCAGGAGCGTCGCCGGGTGGCGGGGGGTCGCGACGGCGGCGAGGCCGGCCCGGAGGCGGGCGGCGGAGGGGACGGAGCGACGCTTGTGCTGGTCGTTCCGGCCCATGGGATTCGGTGCGTCAGGCAAGACGTCTCCGCGTCTGGGGAGCGGTTGGGACGGCGGTGAGCGTTTGTGCCTCGCGACGCGCCCGGTGAGCGGGTGACAGTGGCGCCGGAGGGCAGAGCGCTCAGGAGCACGGCCGAGATCGACTGGGGTGGACCTCGACGTGTGCGGGGACCGTACCAGAGGCTCCCGATCGCCGCGTTGCCTTCTCGTCGGTCGCGCTCGCGGGTCGCCCCGCCAGGAGGTGCCTAGCGCCAATCTGGGTAGTCGGCGCGGCCAAGATGGGTGGTCCGGCCGATGCCGCGCCCACCCGTCGCGCCGGACAGTGGCCGCGAAAGGAGGCGCACCACATGGCGCTTTTCATGGACACCCACGCCATCGACGGCGGGGTCAAGTCGGGCGATGTCGCCCAGGCCCATCTCGCGGATCTCCAGACCCAGGACCGGTACGGCGTTCGATACCTGAGGTACTGGGTCGACGAGAGCGCGGGCAAGATCTTCTGCCTCGTCGACGCACCGAACGCCGACGCGGCGGTCCGTGTGCATCGCGAGGCTCACGGGCTCGTGGCGGACAGCATCAACCCGGTCGTCGAGGGGGAGTGACGATGAACCGCCGAATCCTCACCCTCGCGGCGGCGCTGCTCGCGGCCATCGCCATCGGCTCGGTCGCCGTCGGCGGCGCCGCTGCCGGCCGCTCGGACCTCACCTCCCTTCGGGCCGCGACCGCCCGGTTCAACGACATCGGGCAGGCGGGCCCGGGCGGCTACGGCCAGCCGCCCGCGCCGGCACCACTTCACGAGTGCATCTCGTCGTTCAACAACACCGGAGCGATGGGCTTCCACTACATCAACGGTGGCCTCCTCGACGACAAGATCGAGGCGACCCGTCCCGAGGTCCTCGTCTACGCGCCCGACTCGACCGGGAAGCGAAAGCTCGTCGCCGTCGAGTACGTCGTGTTCCAGGACGCCTGGAAGCGTGTGCACGGCGACACGATGCCGGAGCTGTTCGGCCAGATGTTCATGGCGACGGGGTCCCCGAACCGATTCGACATCCCCGCGTTCTACTCGCTCCACGTGTGGCTCTGGCAGGACAATCCCGCCGGGCTCTTCGCGCCGTTCAACCCGACGGTCTCGTGCGACGGCCAGCGCGCCGCCGCGATCCCCGCGAAGCTGACGACTGCGGCCGTCGATCGCGCGAAGCAGTTCGCCTGCGCCATCCGATCGGGAGCAGCCTGATCCGTTGACCTGCCGCGCTATCGTTCGCGCATGGCCGTAGACCATGCCATCCCGACGCTGCTCGATCGGCCGCCGCTGATCGAGCGGGACGCCCCGCTGGCCGCGCTCCGGACCTACCTCGACGAGGCGGTCACCGGGCGCGGCCGGTTCGTCGTCATCCGCGGTGAAGCCGGCATCGGCAAGACCGCGCTCCTGCGCTCATTCCTCGAGTCGTGCCAGGCGCGCGCGACGGTGCTGCTCGGTGCCTGCGACGGCGTCTCGACGCCGCAGCCGTTCGGGCCGCTCGAGGACATGGTCGGCGTGCTCGGCCCCGAGGTCCGCGCCATGCTCGACGGCGATGCGTCGCGGCCGCAGGTGGGTCGCTGGCTCCTTGCCCGGCTGGCCGCAGGGAATCCGCACATCCTCGCGATCGAGGACCTCCAGTGGGCAGATCAGGCGACCCTCGAGATCCTCGCGTTCCTGGCTCGCCGCCTCGACGGCCTGCCGGCTCTCATCGTCGTGACGCACCGTGAGGACGCCGACGCATCACCGGCCGTCGCACGGATCCTCGGGACCGTGGCCACGCTGCCGGCCGTCCGTCAGGTGGCCGTCGAGCCGCTGTCGCGGATCGGCGTCGCGCGCCTGGCCCACGAGCGCGCCGAGGAGCGGGCCGTCTCCACGGGCCGCGCGACGGATCTCGACATCGACGAGCTCTACCGGATCTCGGGTGGCAACCCGTTCTACGTCACGGAAGTCGCCGCCGGCGCCGCAACCGCGGACGGGACGGCGATCCCGCTGTCCGTCCTCGACGCCGTCCGCGCCCGCGTCGGGCAGCTGAACCCGCGCGCGCGCCGGGCCCTCGAGGCGACGGCGATCATCGGCGTCCGGGCCGAGCCGTGGCTGCTCGCCACGCTGGCCGGCGAGGACCTCATCGGGATCGACGACTGCCTTCGGGTTGGCCTGCTCGTCAGGACGGACGGGATCTCGTTCCGGCACGAGCTGACGCGGATGGCCGTCCTCGAGGACCTCCCCGTCATCCACGGAATCGCGCTCCACCGGCGCGCGCTCGCGGCTCTCGAGCGCGCCGGCACGAATGATGCCGCGCGCCTGGCCTACCACGCCGAGGGAGCGGCAGATCGCGCAGCGGTCGTGCGTCACGCCGCCGCGGCCGGACGTCGCGCGCAATCGATGGGCGCGCTCCACGAGGCGTCGGCGCAGTTCCGCCGTGCCCTGGAGCACGCCGACGTTCTCGATCCCGGGACGCGGGCGGACCTCCTCGAGTCCCTTTCGAATGTCCTGTTCCTGACGAACCACCTCCCCGAGTCGTGCGCCGTCGGGACCGAAGCCGTCGCGCTTCGGCGCGCGGCGGGCGACGTGCTTGGAGCGTCCCGCGGCCTGTCGTCCGTCGCGCTCGCCGCGTGGGCGTCTCTTCGGGGCGACGAGGCCTGGGCAGCGGGGCGAGAGGCGATCGCGCTCGCCGAGGGCGGCGGTGAGACGGCCGAGCTGGCGAACGCCTGGACGACGCTCGGCCGGCTTGGGCTCGGCTCGGGCGAGTACGACATCGCGATGGATGCGAGTGAGCGGGGGCTCGCGATGGCCCGGCGCGTCGGCGATCCAGGCGTGGTCGGCACGGCACTCGCGACGATCGGAACCGTGCGGCTGATCCGCGGCGACGACGCCGGCGAGTCGCTCCTCGAGGAGTCACTCCGGATCGGCCGCGAGGCGGCGCTTCCGGTCATCGTCGACCGCGCGTTGAACAATCTCGGGGCGATGGCCGTGACCGGGCGCCACCTCGACGTCGCGGAGCACTGGTATCGCGAGCTCGAGGAGCACACCGAGCGATCGGAGATCGAGCGGTGCAGCATCGAGGCGGCGCTTGGCGAGGTCGCGCAGTGGCGCGGCGAGTGGGACGTCGCGGAGCGTCGGGCACGGGCGGCGTTCGTCGCGCCCCGAACGGACGGCATCGATCGCGCCATTGCGATCGTCCTCCTCGCCCGCATCGCACTGCGGCGCGGCGACGACGGCTGGGCGACGTGGATCGACGAAGCCCGGGCCATCTCGGAGGGCATCGACTCGACCCAGATCCGGTGGCCGATCGCAACCGTCGTCGGTGAGCGTGCCTGGCTGTCCGGAACGGCGGCCGGAGACGTGCCGGAGCTCGCGGCGGCGTACGCCGAGGCTCGCGAGCGCGGCGATCCGTGGGCGATCGGCGAGCTCGGGCAGTGGCTCTGGCGGATCGGCGGCATCGACGAGCTCGATGCCCGCGCACCGGAGCCGTTCCACCTCGAGGTCGCGGGGCGCGCGGCCGAGGCCGCGGAGGCCTGGGATCGCCTGACGATGCCGTACGAGGCGGCGCTGTCGCGCGGGGGCTCCGCGGATCCCGAGGACGTGCGCCGTGCCCACAGCGCGCTGGTCCGGCTCGGCGCCGTCGCCGTGCTGCCGAAGGTCGAGGCGCGCCTCCGCGAACTCGGTGCGACCGTGCCGCGCGGGCCCCGGCCGGCAACGAAGGCCCATCCCGGCGGTCTCACGGAACGCGAGGACGAGATTGCCCGCCTGATCGCGGAAGGGCTGTCGAACGCGGAGATCGCGGACCGGCTCGTCCTCTCGCCGCGGACCGTCGGCCACCATGTGTCGGCGATTCTCGGCAAGCTCGGCGTGCCCCGGCGAGGTGCGGTGGCCGCCGTGATCGGCTCCGTCGGCGCTCATCGGTAGTCGCAGCCGGCCGCGATCGTGAGCGACCGGATCGTCGATTTCGAGCAGATCCTCGAGGCGCGTCGCGGGCTCGAGGGCCAGGTCAATCGGACGCCGATGCTCGGGTCCGCAACGGCCGCCGCCGTCGTCGAGGCCGCGACGGGCATCCGGGTCGCCGACGATCGGGTCTACGTCAAGGCCGAGCACCTCCAGAAGACCGGTTCCTTCAAGGCGCGCGCGACGCGAACGAAGATTGCCTCGCTCACCCACGCCGAGCGCGGCATCGGGATCATCACGCTCTCGGCCGGCAACGCCGCGCAGGCGTACGCGTGGGCTGCTCGCGAGGCGCGGGTCCGGGCAACCGTCGTCATGCCGGCGGGCGCGGTCCGGTCGAAGGTCGAGGCGTGCCTGGGCTACGGCGCGGAGGTCGTCCTCCACGGCGCGCACGTCGGCGAGACGTGGGAGAAGGTCCAGGAGCTCGTCCGGGACCGCGGCCTCATCTACTGCCATCCCTTCGACGACCCGTACGTCATCGCCGGCAACGGGTCCGTGGGCCTCGAGATCATCGACGACCTGCCGGAGGTCGACGTCGTCGTCGTCGGCGTCGGAGGTGGGGGATTGATCAGCGGCGTTGCGGCGGCCGTCAAGGAGTCGCGGCCGGCGGCTCGCGTCTACGGCATCGAGCCCGAGCTTTCGAACGCCATGTCGCTGGCGCTCGAGGCGGGCAAGGTGGTTCCGATCTCCCCGGCGAGCGTCGCCGACGGCCTCGGCGCCCCGTTCGCCGGCGAATGGACGCTCGCGATGGTCCGGCGCTACGTCGACGAGATCATCCTCCTCGACGACCCCACGATCCTCGGCGGGCTGCGGTTCGCCGCTGAGCGGATGAAGCAGGTCCTCGAGCCGGCAGGCGCGGCAGCGCTCGGCGCGGTCCTCGCCGGACGCGTTCCGATCCGGTCCGGGGAGCGGGTCTGCGTCGTCGCGTCCGGCGGGAACGTGGAGCTCGGCCGGCTCGGCGAGCTGCTCGCGGCGGCGCCCTCGCTCGTTCCGATCGGCCGGTGACCCTGGCCGGTCCGGAGGGCGAGCCGCCCCCGAGCGTCAATTCGGAACCGTCGCCTGGGCCGGGCTCGCCGGCGCCGGACGCCGCCGTGGCACCCGAGCCGGATGCGGCGGCGCCGGAGCCCACTTCGCCGGCCGAGCCCGCCACTCGGCCCGCCGAGCCCGGCACTCCGCCGGCCGAGCCCGCCACGGCGGCCGAGCCCGCCACTCCGCCCGCCGAGCCCACCGAGCCCGCTGCGCCGGCCGAGCCCGCTGCGCCGGCCGAGCCCGCCCCTCCATCGCCGTTCGCCTCACTGCCGACGGGA
>DASWSI010000137.1:0-2332 GCA_036402715.1 Candidatus Limnocylindrales bacterium | reverse complement strand
TGGCGGACCTCGGGGAGTGGATCTCGGCTCAGCCCGCGATCGGCGTCGCGCTGCTCCTCGACGATCCGCGGCCGCGCCGCGGGATCCCGCTCGCCCTGGCCGTCGCGGGAGACGATGGCCGCGTCGTTGCCGTCGAGGGCTCGGAGGCATCGGATGCGCTTCGTGAGCTGATCGAGCGGCTTGCCGTCCCGCTCGTCGGTCACGAGGTGAAGCCGCTCCTCGTCGCGCGCCTCGCGGCGCACCCCGAGCAGCGCCCGACCCCCGTCGCGTTCGACACCCAGATCGCGGCCTACATCCTCAACGCGGCGCTCCGCAGCCAGACGATCGCGGACGTCGTCGCCGAGCAGCTCGACCAGATCCTGCCCCCCGCGGCTGACCTGTCGTACGCCGCGCGGGCCGGCATCGAGGCGCTCGCCGTCCTCGCCGTTCGAGAGCCGCTCGCGACGGCGCTCGAGCGCGAGAAGCTCGACCGCCTCTTCACGGAGATCGAGCTGCCGCTGATCCCGGTTCTCGCGCGGATGGAGGCGACGGGTGTCGCCCTCGACCTCGAGGCGCTCACCGTGCTCGACAGGGAGTTCGCCGCGGAGATCTCGCGCCTCGAGCAGGAGATCTACGTCGACGTCGGGCACGAGTTCAATCTCGGCAGTCCGAAGCAGCTCGAGCAGATCCTGTTCTTCGAGCTCAACCTGCCGAAGGGCAAGCGGACGAAGACGGGATTCTCGACCGACGCCTCCGTCCTCGAGGATCTCCGGCCGGCGCACCCGATGATCGACAAGCTCCTCGAGTGGCGGATCTACACGAAGCTCCGCTCGACATACGTCGAGGCGCTGCCGAACCTCATGGCGGCGGACGGCCGGCTGCACACGACGTTCCACCAGGCCGTCGCCGCGACCGGGCGGCTGTCCTCCTCCGATCCAAACCTCCAGAACATCCCGATCCGGACGCCACTCGGACGCCGGATCCGCCGCGCGTTCGTCGCCGGCGGGCCAGACCTCGTCCTCGTCGCGGCCGACTACTCGCAGATCGAGCTGCGGATCCTCGCCCACGTATCCGGCGACGAGCACCTGAAGGATGCGTTCGCCCGGAACGCCGACATCCACCGCGAGACGGCCGCGCGCGTGCTCCACAAGGACCCGGCGGACATCGACCACGGCGAGCGGTCGATGGCGAAGATGGTCAACTTCGGGCTGGCGTACGGGATGAGCGACTTCGGGCTCGCATCACGGGCGAACATCCCGCGCCAGGAGGCACAGGAGTTCATCAACAGCTACTTCGCCGCGTACTCCGGGATCAGCTACTACATGATGGCGATCAAGGAGCAGGCCCGGAACCAGGGCTACGTCGAGACGCTGCTCGGGCGCAAGCGGCAGATCCCGGAGCTCCGCGCGTCGAACCCGACGCTCCGCGGCGCGGGCGAGCGGATGGCGATCAACATGCCGATCCAGGGGACCGCGGCGGACATCCAGAAGATCGCGATGATCCGGGTCGCGGAACGCGTCGCGGCGGGCGGCTTCCGGTCGCGCCTCCTCCTCACCGTCCACGACGAGATCCTCCTCGAGGTCCCGCGCGACGAGCTCGACCGCGTCGTGCCGGTCGTCCGCGAGGCGATGGAATCGGCGCTTCCGCTGAGCGTGCCGCTGACCGTCGACGTCAAGGTCGGGGACGACTGGGAGTCGATGACGCCGCTGACCCGCGAGGACGCGATCGCGGCCGAAGCCGATGAGCCGCCGGAGCTCGACTCGCCCGTCGCGCCCGTCGGCTCGCAGCTCTAGCCTCCCGTGCCCGAGCTGCCCGAGGTCGAGACGGTCGCGCGCGACCTCCGGCCGCGACTCGTCGGCGCGGAGATCACCGGCGTGCGCTCGACGTGGCCGCGGACACTCCGAACGCACGACGCCGACGCGTTCGCCGCCGGCGTGGTGGGGAGAACGGTGGAGGCCGTCGGTCGGCGGGCGAAGCTCCTCGTCGTGTCGCTGAGCGGCGAGGCGGCCCTCACGATCCACCTGAAAATGACCGGTCAGCTGTTCGTCGTGCCCGCCACGGCCGCGGACGATCCATACGTCCGGCTCGTGCTCGAGCTGGCCGACGGGCGCGAGCTTCGGTTCAGGGACATCCGCAAGTTCGGCAAGGTGGGGTTGTATGAGCGCGAGCGGTCGAGCGGCGAGCTCGTTGTCGAGCGCGGGGGCGCCGGGGTCTTCTCGAAGACCGGCCCGGAGCCGCTCGACGACGCGTTCACGCTCCGGGACTTCCGCCGCCGGCTTCGGGCGCGCCGAGGCCGGCTGAAGCCGCTCCTCCTCGACCAGACGTTTCTCGCCGGCGTCGGCAACATCTACGC
>DASWSI010000136.1:0-3412 GCA_036402715.1 Candidatus Limnocylindrales bacterium | reverse complement strand
GCGGATCGGCTTGCGCCTCCACGGCATCGGGCTGCCCGGGCACTTCATCGTCGGGACGCCGGCCGGGGCGCTGATCGATCCGGCAGGCGGCGGCCGATCGCTCACCCGGGACGACTGCCAGGAACTCCTGCGCCGCAGCGTGGGCGACGGGGTGCTCTTTCATCCGGCGATGCTGCGGGCCGTCGGCAGGCGCGAGATCCTCGCCCGGATGCTCCGCAACCTGCGATCCGTCCATCTCACGGCGCGTGACTGGTCCGCGGCGCTCGGTGCCGTCGAGCTCCTGTCCGTGGTCGAACCCACGGAGCCCGACCACGAACGCGACCGCGGCCTCCTCCTCGGGCGGATGGGCAGGTTCACGGACGCGATCGCGTGCCTCGGCCGGTATCTCGAGGAGCGGCCGGACGGCCACGACGTCGGCGAGGTCCGGCAGGTCGTCTCGATCTTCGCGGGCCGGCGGAACTGACGCCGAGCCTTGACCCGGGGCCCGACAGCCACATATCGTGCTACTCGTGACTAGCGGATTTGGCAATCGCGACGTCCGATCCACGGAGCGCAGCCTTTTCGCGGTGCTCGCCGGCGATGGCCGTCCGCTCCTGTCGCTTGTCGCGGTGGGGCTCGTCGCTTCCGGTGCGTTCGCATTCTTTCTTTCGGCCGCCGGCGAGCTGCTACCGCACGACGTCGCGTATCTCGGAATGTCCGCCGCCTACCTCCGGGTCTTCGACGAAGGACGCGTTCTCCACTTCATGTTCCACGACCGCGTCGCGTTCGGTGGCACGCTCGTCGCCGTCGGCGTGCTGTACCTGTGGCTCATCTCGGGGCCGCTCGCGGCGGGCGAACGGTGGGCCTGGTGGCTCCTCGCCGGGAGCGGCGCATTCGGGTTCGCCAGCTTCCTCGCCTACGTCGGGTACGGATACCTCGATTCGTGGCACGCGCTCGCGACGGTCGCGTTGCTCGTGCCATTCCTCGGCGGGCTGTGGCGAACGCGGATGATGCGGCACCCGGCCGAGCGGACGACGACAGACGCTCGCATTGTTTGGCCGCTCCGACCCGCGTCGGCCGCAGGTGTCGGACGGCTGCTGCTGCTGCTCACGGGCGGCGGCATGGTGGTCGCCGGCGTGACGATCGTCACGATTGGGACCGTCGTCGTGTTCGTGCCGCAGGACCTCGCGTTCATCGGGCTCGACCGCGGGCAGCTCGACGCGCTCAACGTCCACCTCGTGCCGCTGATCGCGCACGATCGCGCCGGATTCGGGGGCGCGCTCGCGACGACCGGGATGGTTGTCGTCGGGACGGCCTGGTTCGCCTCGCCGTCGAGGAGCCTGTGGCAGGCGCTCCTCATCGCCGGGTCAGCAGGCTTCGGCGCGGCCCTCGGGATCCACGCCCTGGTCGGCTACACGGACCTTTCGCACGTCGGGCCGGCGATCCTCGGCGCCGCGCTGTTCGGGGTGGCGATGGCCCTCTACCCGCGGCGTTCGAGTCGCGTAGGCCCGACGGTCGAACCGTCCGCCACCGTCGCGACGTCGCCGCTGTCGCGCGGGAGCGCGATCGATAGACCGCTTCCTTCGGGTGCTGCCACGGAGACGTCGTCCCGGGTCTCCTAAGGTACGCGGCCACGTGCCGGAGATCGTTTGAGGTAGCGCGACCGTCCGAATGCGGCCGAAGCCCGATGGTTCGGGAGCGCGGCGCGCCTAGCTTCATCACCGACAGCCGGTGACGACAGCCGGGCAGCAGCCGAAAGGACCGAACCGATGCATCCCTGGACCATGCAACAGCTCGCCACGCTCAAGATGAACGAGGCGCTCGAGGAGGCGAACCGCGCACGGCTCGCGTCGGCGGCTCGCGCCGGCCGCGTCCAGCCGATCGACGTCGTTCCGTTCCGGGAGCGCGTCGGGCGACTCTTCGCCGGGCTCCCGTCCCTCATCGACCGGTCGCGACCCGCCGGCGCGTAGCGCGTCGACCTCTCGCGAAGCCAGCCGCCCGGGGCCGCAAGGTCGCGGGCGTTTCGGCTGCCAGGCTGTCCGTCGCCGGCAACGGCCACGCGTAAGATGGCGGCCTTGCGACCCGGCCGGGGACGCTGTCCCTCGCGCGGCCGCTGGAGGGACGAGATGCATCAGCAGATCCGCTGCCTGCCAAAGCTTTCCCCGCCCGACCTCGAGAAGCTGCTCGCGCCGATCGCGGCCAAGGGCATCAACATCCTCGCGGCGGGTGGGGGCAGCCTCGAGTACAACGGCGAGTTCGCATTCTCCGTCGAGGACGGTCGCGAGGAAGAGACGCTCCAGATCCTCAGGGACCTGAAATACCGGCCGCGCCTGATCCGCGCGGACGACCCGCGGCTGACGGTCTGCCGGCTGGAGGACAAGGCGGGCGAGCTTCACCGCTGCGTGGCCGCGGCCGCCGAGCAGAACCTGCGCGAGGGCCGGATCATCCACGACCTCATCATCGGCAAGGACGACGAGGGCTACGCGGTCCAGATCTACTCCGAGCACATCCGGACGCCGCAGGCGCTCTCGGACACGGGAACCCGCCGCTAGCTCGAGCGCTCCTCACCGTCGGCGGCGGGCGCGAGCCCGAGCCGCGCCGCGACCATCGCCGCCTCGACCCGGTTCGACACGCCGAGCTTGTCGAGGATGTGCGTCACGTGGACGGACGCCGTCTTGCGGGTGATGAACAGCCGCTCCGCGATCTCGCCGTTCGACCGGCCGGCGGCGACGAGGGCGAGGACCTCGATCTCTCGCTCGGAGAGCCCGTGCGGTCGGCCGGCCTTGGCGGCGGCTGGCCGCTCGTGATTTGCCGGCGCCAGCGTCCGTGACCCGGACCCGCCCGCGCCGGACCCGGCGCGGCCATGGAGCGCGGCGTCGAGAGCGACGCCCGGCACGGCAGCGAGGTTGATCCGGGCACGCGCCGCGAGCGCCTCGATCTCACGCTGGAGCGGTGCCGCGCGGAGCGCCGACGCAGTCCCGTGCGCAGCGCGTAGCAGCGATCCGGCGTCCGCCCGGACGCCCTCCGCGCGGAGCGCGCTCTCCGCGGCGCGGAACCGCGCGTACGCGGCCAACCACGGATCCGGGACGGCGGCCCAGGCGTCGGCGGCGGCGGACCAGCGTGCCGGCTCGGCGGTCCCGTCGGCTCGCAGGTCCTCGAGCTCGGCGAGGTCGAGCCACGCCCCGGATCCGCGCGTCTTCGCCCTCGCGCGGAGGTCCGGGAGTCGCGCCGCCAGATCCCGAGCCGCGGCCGCGACATCCGGGGCGAGACCGCGTCCCCGGCCGGACCGGGTCATCCCCGCGCGCGACGTCTCCGCGAGCTCCGCGGCCGCGCGCAGGCCGAGCGCGAGCAGTGGCGCGCTCCACACGACGTCGTCGAGCCCGATCACCCTGGCAAGTCCGTCCGTGGCGGCGCCAAGCGCATCGCCGGGCCG
>DASWSI010000135.1:0-2555 GCA_036402715.1 Candidatus Limnocylindrales bacterium | reverse complement strand
TCGCGCGCCGTGACCTGGATGGTGCTGTTGTCGCCGCCCGTCACGCGGGCGTGGAAACCGGGCAGGGCGGGGATGGCGTCGCGGAGGACGATGTCGGCGCCGTGATGGACCGCGAAGACGAACTCGCCGTCGGGGCCCGATGACACGCCGACGGACTGGACGCCGGCAAGACGGCCGAGATGCCGCTTGAAGCTGGCGATGCTCGCGACGCTGACGAGCCCGACGACGACGACCTGTGTGGACTGGGGTTCCGTGGAGCTGCCGGCTGCGTCGTCGCTGGTCGGCGGGACGAGCCCGGCGAGCCGAGCCGCGAGCGCGTCATCGCCGATCGTCGGGATCTCGTCGCTCGTGTCGCTGCTTCCGGCAGCGACGGCGGCCTCCGCCTCCGCGGCGGCGAAGTCCGGCGACATGGCGAGTGCGGCGAGCCGGGGGTCTGCCTCTCCGTTCGCGCTAGAGCCGTTGGCGCTCGCGACGACCTCGACCTGCGTGTCGCCGATGAGCCCATCGGGCGAGGGATGCGACCCGTTGTGCCCGTCGTGCGTGTCCGCGGCGAGCGCGCTCTGCTCGATCGCGGCCATCGCCGCGTCCGAGCCGCCGAAGGACGGCTCTGCGGGCTGGGCGGTCGTTTCGGTCGTGGACGGAGCCTCGTCGGGGACCTGCGCCAGGTGCGCAGCGGCGGCGGGCGCGGCCGGAGCGTACGGCGCGTCGTGATCATCGAGTGGCGGGGGCTCCGGGAGGTTCTCGGCGAGCGACGCGAACCGGCTCGGGTCCGTCTCGTTGAGCAGGCCCTCGAAGAACCGGGCCATCTGCTCCTCGTAGGCGGTGATCCGCCCCTGGACGCGCTCGATCCGGCGCTCGACAGACGCGCCGTGCTCCTCGATCTCGTACTCGAGCTGGCTCTTTCGAGCGGCGATCTTCTGGTCCGTCTCCTCGCGGATCCGGGCGATCTCGGCCTTGGACCACTCGCGGATCCCCGCCACGTCGTCGTCGGCCTGCCGGCGGAGGTCCGCGGCGTCCGTTGCGGACTTCGCCTGGATCTCCTCGACGGCGGTCTTCGCGTCGGTCTGGAGTCGCGCGAGGGCCTCTTCGCGGGCGGACTCGGCGGCGGCCTGCATCGCCTTCGTCAGGTCCGCCATGAACTTGCTCGGCACGCGGGCCGCGGGCCCGCGCCGGCCGTCGCCGCGCGAGGAGCCGGCCTCGGACGGGGCCGCCGAGCCTTCGCCGTTCAGCGCCGGCGCCTGGTCGGCAGTCGCGTCGGTCATCGTGGTCGCCTCCAGGGCGGGGGTGAGATCGGCCTCGGTACCGAGCTCGGTCATGGTCGGAGCGTCGTCGCCCGTCGCGCCCGAAGGCGCCGTGCCATCAGCGGAGCTCTCTTCCGAGGTCTGTCGCTGATCCGAGCTCCAGGGGAGCCTGAAGCCCGTTCGGGCATCGGTCGTCGCCATGCGGTCTAGTCGCCTCTCCACGTGGACACGCCGGGGGTTGAATGGCGTGCTGGCATCGTGACGCGGTGGATGGTGCGGTGGAGTGCGCTAGAGGTACCACGGGCTGGAGACGGTGGTACCGGCGGGTCCCGGGCCCGGACAGGAGGCATCTATGCACCACTTCCGTCGCGCCCGGCGAAGTTGCCACCCCGGATCGCCGCCACGAGGTCGCTCGTGCGGGCGCGAGCGTGACCCGCGCTACGATAGGCCGATGGATCCGTCGCTCGTCCCTGCCACAGAGGTCCCGTCCGCGGCGTCGGCTGATGGACTTGCACCGCGCGCACGCGCCGCGGCGGTCGATGTCCGCGACGGCGCGGCGTTCGACGGTCGGCCGGGCGTCGCCGACGTTCTCGGCCGTCCCATCCGCGATCTCCGGATCTCCGTCACGGATCGCTGCAACTTCCGCTGCACGTACTGCATGCCGAAGGAGATCTTCGGCCGCGATTTCGCCTTCCTGCCGCGGTCGATGGTCCTGTCCTTCGAGGAGATCACCCGCGTCGCGAGGATCTTCGTGGACCTCGGCGTGGAGAAGCTGCGGATCACCGGCGGCGAGCCGCTGGTCCGGCGCGATCTCCCCGATCTCATCGCAATGCTTGCGACGCTCCGGACGCCGGCCGGTGCCGCCGTGGACCTGACGCTGACGACGAACGGCTCGGCGCTCAAGGCGCTCGCCGCGCCGCTCCGGGACGCCGGCCTGGGTCGCGTCACCGTAAGCCTCGATTCGCTCGACGACGAGGTGTTCCGCGCGATGAACGGCGCGGACTATCCCGTCGAGCGGGTCCTCGCCGGGATCGCGGCCGCAGAGGACGCGGGCTTCGCCCCGATCAAGATCAACACGGTCGTGAAGCGCGGCGTGAACGAGTCGAGCGTCGTCCCGATGGCCCGCTGGGCCCGCGATCGAGGCCTCATCCTCCGGTTCATCGAGTTCATGGACGTCGGCCATTCGAACGGCTGGCGGCTCGACGACGTCGTGGCCGCGGACGAGATCGTTGCCGCGATCGACGCCGAGATGCCGCTCGAGCTCGTCGCGCCAAACTACCGCGGCGAGGTCGCGAACCGGTGGCGATATCGCGA
>DASWSI010000134.1:0-2704 GCA_036402715.1 Candidatus Limnocylindrales bacterium | reverse complement strand
CACCGTCGTCGCGCTCCGCTGCGGCGGCTGGAACGACCCCGAGCTGGCGGGCGCCGCCGCCGTCCACGACAACCCCGCCGATCTGCTGGCGCACCTCGCGGAGTCGCCGATCGGGTCGTAGGCGCGACGGCGGGGGCCGTCGCCGCGGCGGCGCGGGCGCCGAGCGGCGGTGCGCGCGGCCGCGCTCACGCACCCCGCGGACGCAAGCACTCGTCTGCTATGCACGTCGCATGCATATTCGGTGGGGCCGGGCCGGCGGTCGGTCGGGGCCGCGCCGGATCGCGGGTATGCATGCGACACGCATACCGGAAACCTCATCGCGCCGGCAGCGAGCGCGATCGTGCGTATGCATGCGACACGCATACGCGACGGAAGGTCGCTCGCCCGCCGAACGGCCGGTCTGCGGCAACGAAGTACAGTCTCGACATGGCGAGGACGGCCACAGCAGCCACGACGGTCGGCGACGCGCACGACGCGGCCCATGACCCGGGCCCGGACGCGGCGCGCCAGCGGCTTGCGGACGTCGAGGACGCGGCCGTCGAGCCGATCAAGCTCGGCAATGCGGGCCCGATTCGGATCGGGACGGCATCGTGGACGGACCCGACGATGACGGCGCCGGGCGTCTTCTACCCCACCGGTCAGGACAGCGCCGAGGAGCGACTCACCTACTACGCGAGTCGCTTCCCGCTCGTCGAGGTCGACGCGACCTACTACTCGTTGCCGTCACGCCGCACGAGCGAGCTGTGGGTCGAGCGCACGCCGCCGGACTTCACGTTCGACATCAAGGCCCATGCCCTGATGACGGGTCAGCCGACCGAGACGAAGCGCCTGCCGAAGGACCTTCGGACAGCGCTTCCGGCCGAGCTCGCCGAGAAGCCGCGGATCTACGCCAAGGACCTGCCCGACGAGCTCAAGTCCGCCGTGTGGGAGTGGTTCCTCGATGGTGTCGAGCCGCTTCGCGATGCCGGGCAGCTCGGTAGCGTCCTCCTCCAGTACCCGCGCTGGTTCTTCACCTCGTCGGAGAATCGCGACCTCATCCTCGAGGCGAAGGAGCGCCTCGGTGAGGGGGTTCGGTGCGCGGTCGAATTTCGGAACGCGACGTGGTTCAACGAGAAGAACGTCGATCGGACGCTCAGGTTCCTCGAGGACCACAAGCTGCCGCTCGTTCTGGTCGACGGGCCGCAGGGATTCAAGTCGAGCGTGCCCGCGATCACCGCGACGACGTCACCGGAGCTCGCCGTCGTCCGGTTTCACGGGCGGCGAGCCGAAACGTGGGAGGCAAAGGGCATTCCGACCGTCGAGCGGTTCCGATACCTCTACGATCGCGACGAGCTCGGCGAATGGGTCCCGCGGATCCGGGAGGCGGCGACGCAGGCGAAGGAGACGCACGTCCTCATGAACAACTGCTACGCGAACTACGGGTCGACGAACGCCCGAGAGCTCGCGGCGCTGCTGCTCGAGCCGACGGCGTCGTGACCGGGCCGGCAGTCGGGCGGGGCGGGGCGGCGGCGGATGACCGGCTGACGAACAGCGTTCTCGATTTTCGGCCGAGCCGGCATGGATTCCACTTCGCCAACCGGTTCCCGCCCGGCCCGACGGTGACGTTCGGGCCATTCGACCCGCGGGTCATCGGCATCGGCGACGCGTCGGCCGGGCTCTGTGGCGGCATGGCCTTCACCGTCGCCGACCTGTTCCGGGCGAGGGTCGACCCGCCGCCCGACACGGAGCCGCCGCCGAATGGCTCGCCAAGATTCATGTCCCTCGTCAGGCGCCAGGTCCAGTCGCTGGACTGGCTTCGGCTGCCCGCGAAGTTCTACGACCTCTCGGCGTTCCGGCCCGCCGCCGCCGCGTGGTGGGGCGGCATCCGGAAGCCGCTCGGCGACGTCGTCCTCGACGAGGAGTGGCCGAAGATCCGCCGTGAGATCGACGATGGCCGGCTCGCGAGCCTCGGCCTCATTCGCGCCGCGTCCGCGAACCCGCTCCGGCTCGTGAGCAATCACCAGGTCGTGGCCTACGGCTATCGCGTCGAGCCGAACCTCGTCACGCTTCGCGTCTACGACCCGAACTGGCCGGACCGCGACGACGCCGAGGCGCGAATGATCCTCGCGCCGGGCTCGACGCCGCGGTTCGAGTCGTCGACCGACGAGCCGTTGCTCGGCTTCTTCCTCGCGCCGTACCAGCCCGCCGACCCGAAGGCCTGGCGGAGCTGAGCGCCCACTAGCGCGGCTCGATGCGGACGGCGTCACTCGACCGGCTCCTCGCCGCGCTCGTCGTCGCGATGGCTGGCACTGGGCTGCTGTCGCTCCATGCCGGCTCTCCGGGGAGTGGCTGGCTCTTCGTCGTCCACGGGATCATCGCCGGCATGCTCGCGGCCGCGGTCGGGCTGAAGCTCCATCGAAGCGTCGGGCGGGCGGTGGCCGCGCGACGATGGACTCGGCTCGCGTTCGGCCTCGTGCTGAGCCTCGGCGTTGTTGGTGCGCTCGTCGGGGGCTATGCGTGGGTCGCGAGCGGCGAGCTGCTGAGCCTCGGGTCGTGGACGGTCCTGACGCTCCACGCCTGGGTGGGTCTCGCGCTGATCCCGCTCGTCGCCGTGCACCTGCTGCCGCGCCGGTGGCGATTGCTGCGTCCGCGGTTCGTGGCCGCGCCGCGCGCCGCCGCGGCGAGGGGCGCGGCCCGGGGCGGCTCGAGGGTGCGTGGGGCGGGC
>DASWSI010000133.1:0-17638 GCA_036402715.1 Candidatus Limnocylindrales bacterium | reverse complement strand
CTGAAGCGCATCGCCGGGAGGTACGTCCGGACGCTCGCGTCGAGGTCGATCCGTCCCTCCGCGGCAAGCGCGAGGATCAGCGTCGCGAGGAACGTCTTGCTGATGCTGCCGACCGCGAATGCCGTGTCGGGCGTGACTTTCCGGCCGGCCGCCACGTCCGCCAGGCCGCTGACGCCCGTCCACCGGGAACCGTCGGCGAAGACGATCGTCGCCGAGACGCCGGGGATGCCGGCGTGGCGCCGAAGCCGGTCGAGCGACGCCTGGAGCGCTTTGGCGAGTGGCTCCGTGGCGGTTGGGTCGCTCGGGACGGCCGGCGGAGCGGAGGACGCGGACGGTGCCGGTGGCCCCGACGACGCGGCGCCAGGGGAGCTCGCCGCCGCCGAGCGGACGGCGGACGCAGGCGCGCCGGGCGACACTGCCGCGGAACCGGGCGCCGTAGCCGCAGTCGGTGCTCGCGAGCCGCCCGCAACCGCGTCGGGCCCCGATGCCGGGCGGCCGAGCAAGAACCCAAGGCCGCCGAACGTCACGGCAACGGCGGCGCCAGTGAGAAGCAGCCTTCGTCGCACGATGGCGCTGACGATAGCGGACCGAGCGGGACGCGCACCGCCGCGCATGCAGCGAGCAGCCGGCCCGTCAACGTGCCGCGGGCACCGGAACGCCCCGGCCTTGCGGTCGGGGCGTTCGTGGGGGGAGGGTGGTTGGCGGCGGCGCACCGCGTCGGGCGCGCCGCTCCGCTCGTCAGTGCGGCTTGTCGACGGTTCGGTGGCGCGAGCCAACCGCGCGGACGACTCGCGTGGCCCAACCCGGGCGGCGAGAGGCGAGTGCGTTGCGGCGCGAGAGATCCGCCTCGCGGAGACGGTCCTCGCTTCGTACCGCGACCTCGAAGCTGCTGATCCGATGCACGTTGGGCCTCCTTTCCCCCGGCTCGCGGCTGCGTCCGGGCTGGTGAAGGCACGATGCGCCTCGGGCGCGCGGCGGCAACTCGTCGCCAGTCGGCAACGAGACGGGACAAAGATGGACGGCCCGATACGTCATCCGTCCGATCCGTCGTCGGGAGATCGAAGCCTCGGCGCCGCGAGGCTCCAGCGGGGACCGCGCCTCAGGCGGGCGGCGGCTCCGCGATCTTGTGCTCGACGGCCCAGAGCGCGGCCTGCGTTCGGCTCGCGAGGCCCAGCTTGCCGAGGATGTTCGAGACGTACGTCCGGGCCGTCCGCTCCGTGATGAAGAGACGCGTCCCGATGTCCTTGTTGCTCATCCCCTGGCCGAGCAGCCCGAGCACGTCGCGCTCGCGATCCGTCAGCGGCTCGACGAGCCCGTCCGCCGGCGACTTCTTCGTCCGCATCCGCTGCGCGAGGAGCCGGGCGACGGCCGGATCGAGGTGGACCTCGCCGGCGAACGCGGCGCGGATTGCGGCCGCGACCTCCTCCGCCTCGGCGTCCTTGAGGACATAGCCTGAGGCGCCGGCCTCGAGCGCGGCGGTGACCTTCTCCTCCTCGATGAAGCTCGTCATCGTGACGATCTCCGTCTCCGGCATCTCCGCCTTGATCCGGCCGATCGCGGTGATGCCGTCCATGTTCGGCATGAGGAGATCCATCAGGACGACATCGGGCTTGAGCCGTCGCGCCATCGCGACGCCCTCGGAGCCGTCCGATGCCTCTCCGACGACCTCGATGTCGTCGAGCATGTCGAGGAACGCCTTGAGGCCCATCCGGACGACGGCATGGTCGTCGACCAGGAGGACGCGGATCGGGCGGGTCTCTTCGGCGTCGTGTGCCACGTCGTCACCGTCTGGAGGTCCGGGTCGGAAGGTCGCCGGTCCGGCGGAGTCTAGCAAGGAGCGGCCTCAGGTCGCCGACGCGCCGCTCGCCGCGAGGACGGCGTCGACCAGCTCGCGGGGCCGGAACGTCTTGCGGATGAACGCGTCGGCGCCGAGCCGCGTCGCGTCGGCGGCCGCGTCGCTCGCGCCCAGCGCGAGGACGCGGATGCCCGGGGACAGGTCTCGGACGCGTGCGATGAACGGTCCGCCGGCGTCGATGCCGGGCAGCCGCAGGTCGACGACGAGGACATCGGGCGCGAACTCCGCAACGAGCGCGAGCGCGTCGGCGACGTGCGACGCCGTCCCGACGACCGCGCACCGGTCGCCGATGCAGAGCAGCCGCGAGAGGCTCTCGCCGGTTCGTTCATCGGCGTCGACGACGAGGACTCTGAGCGGTGCGCCGACGGGATCGGGTTGGGTCACGAAGCGAGTGTCGGCCAGCCGACACGGCGTGGCATTGGACAGACGGCGTCCGCGGAACGGCCGAATGTCGGCTTTCGACTACGTCATTCGGCCGCCGTGCGCGAGCTCGCTCTCCGGCTCCGAAGCGGGCGCGGGGTGCGGGGACCGCGCCCGGCTGGCCGCGATGGCCGCCTCCGGCACGACGACCTCGATCGTCGTCCCCTCCCCGATCCGGCTGCGGACGAGGAGCTCGGCCCCGATTTTCGTCGCGCGTGCGCGCATCCCGGTGACCCCGAGATGCCCGTCCTGGACGGACGCCGGATCGAACCCGCGGCCGTCATCGACGACCCGAAGCCGGACGTCGCGCCCGTCTTCCGCCAGCTCGACGCTCACCTGGCGGGCGCCCGCGTGCTTGACGACGTTGTGGAGCGCCTCCTGGGCGATCCGGTAGAGGACCTCCTCGATCTCGATCGGCAGTCGGTCCGGCAGCTCCGCTCCCTTGACCACGACCGCGAGCCCGATGCGGCCCTGGAGCGCCGCCGTATGGGTCTTGAGCGCGTGCATCAGCCCGTCCTGCTCGAGGTTCCCCGGACGCAGCTCGAAGATCAGCGCCCGCATCTCCGCCAGGGCCTCGCGCTGGAGGTCGCGGAGGACGACGAGCTGCTTCCGCGCGGCATCGAGGTCGCGGTCGAGCAGCATCTCGATCGTCCGGGTCAGGAGCGTCATGCTGAACAGGGCCTGGGTGACCGAATCGTGGAGCTCGCGGGCAAGGTGCGAGCGCTCCTCGCCCGCGGCGAGCTCCGCGGCCTGGCGACGGAGGTCGCGCTCGAGGCCCTCGCGCTCGGTGACATCACGGGTCGAGCCGGTGATCCCGGCGAACCGGCCCTGGTCGTCCGTCATGCCGATCGCGCTGACCTCGACGGGGACGAGCGTCCCGTCCGGCCGATGGAGGTTGAGCGGCACGGTCTGCGGCGTCGTCGGGTCGGTCGAGAGCGCGACCCAGCGCGCGCCCGCCTCGCCCATGGACCCCGGGTCGACGATCCGCGAGAAGTGGTGGCCGACCATCTCGTCCGGCCGCCAGCCGGTCATTCGCTCGACGGTCTCGCTCATGTAGGTGAACGCACCCTGGGCGTCCGTCGAGAAGATGATGTCCGGCGAGTTCTGGACGAGGAACCGGTAGCGCTCCTCCGAGTCACGAAGCTCGCGCTCGAGCCGGTCGCGCTCGGTCATGTCACGCACGGATCCGTTCGCCCCGGCGAAGGCGCCGTTCGCGTCGAGCGAGCTCATCGCGATGAACTCGGCCGGGATCGGGTGCCCGTCACGATGGACGAGGTTCAGGCGGCCGCGGAGCTCCTGGTTCGGGCGCGAGATGCCGAGGGTCCAGTCGATCTCCGCGACATCGGCGGACGAATCGTGGACGAGCGCACCGAAATGCCGGCCGAGCAGCTCTTCTGGCTTCCAGCCGGTCAGCCGCTCGCAGGTGTCGGAGACGAACGAGAAGCGGGCTTCCGCATCGACGGACCAGACGATGTCGGGCGAGTTCTGGACGAGGTGCCGGTAGCGCGACTCGGAGTGGCGCAGTCGCTCGTAGAGGTTCGTATTCGTGATCGCGATCGCCGCGTGGTCGGCGAGGCCCTTGAGGACCGCGACCTCCTCGCCGTCGAACTCGTGCGGCTCGCGATACGACACCGCGAGCGTCCCGATGACTCGTCCCTCCGGTGACCGGAGCGGCGCCGCGGCCATTCCGCGGAGTCCCATCCGGTCCGCGGTCGCGAGGTCGCCCTCGTCGCGCGGGATGCGCTCGTCGACGATGTAGTCGGTCGTCCAGACCGGCTCGCCCGTCCCCGCGGCGAGACCGTTGATCCCGGCCATGAGCGGGAAGCGCAGCCCCTTGAGCCAGCTCTGGGTCGCCTCGTCGACGTTGCCCGAGATCACGACAGGGACGACGTGCCGCCCGTCGTCGGACATCCGGGTGAGGTGCGCGCCGTCCGACCCCAGGAGCCGTCGCGCGTCCTCGACGATCCGGCGAAGGAGCTCGTCCGGGTCACGAAGCTCCGCGATCCGGGCCGCCATCTCGCGCAATGAGCGCTCCGTCTCGGCCTGCTTGCCGAGCGCGACCTGCGATCGCTCGAGGGCCTCGATCAGCCGGGCGTTCTGGATGGCGATCGACGCCTGGTCCGCGACCGCCTGCAGCAGGTCGGCGTGGGAGTCGTCGTAGGCGTCCGGGCGGTTCGTCGCGACGCTGATCGCGCCGAGCGGCCCGGCCTCGCCGATGAGCGGGACGGCGATCACGGACCGGATCCCGCTCGCCTCGACGAAGCGGTCGCTCGACGCCGAGTGGATGAACCGGGGATCCGCGAGATAGTCGCCGGTCCGGAACGCGCCGCCCTGCGAGATCGCGAGCCCGGCCGCACCGACGTCGATATCGAACTGGTCGTCGTCGAGCGCCCGCAGCTGCTCGATGTGCGAGTTCGCGGACGTGTACTTCCAGACGAGCCGCCCGTCCTCGAGGATGTCGATCCGCGCGTCGTGCGAGTCGAGCAGCCGTTTCGCCTCGTCGACGGTCTGCTGGAGGATGACGTCCGAGTCGCGGATCGCCGAGATGTTCGCCGCGATCTGGCGGAGCGTCGACTCCGCGTCCGCGCGGCGGCGGATCTCCTCCGCGGACTGCTCGAGGCGCTCGATCAGGCGCGTGTTCGCGATCGTCACGGCGGCCTGGTCGGCGAGCGCCTGGAGGACCTCCGCGTCCGCGTCCGAGAAGGCGCTCCGTCGCCGGTCGTACACGGTGATCGTGCCGACCGCGGCGCCGGCGATCATCAACGGGGCGGCGATGACGGACGAGATTCCGTTGTTCAGGACGAACGCGTCCCGCTCCGGCGTATGGGTGAACCGCTCGTCGGCCAGGTAATCCGGCGCGTACGCGAGGCGCCCCGTCGCGCAGGCGAGGCCGGAGACACCGGCGTCGAGCTCCAGGTCGACCTCGTCGAGCGGCGTCGCGTCGATCCGGGCGTCGTCCGTCTCCGTCCGCGCCCACGCCATCCCCCATGTCGGCGTCCCAATGAGGTCGATCATCCCGCCCGTCGCGTGGAGGAGCCGAGTGGCTGCGTCGATGACGAGCTTGAGGATCTCGTCCGGGTCGCGGATGGCGGTGATCCGGGCCGCGATCTCGCGGAGCGTCCGCTCGGCGTCCGCGCGGCGCTCGATCTCCGCCCGTGACCGGGCCAGCTCCTCGATGAGCCGCGCGTTCTGGATCGCGATCGCGGCCTGGTCGGCGAGCGACCGGATGAGCGAGGCGTCCGCATCGTCGAACGCCGACGGCCGGCGCGAATAGACCTCGAGCGCGCCGAGGCGCGCCGTCTCGGCGACGATCGGGGCGGCGATCAGCGAGCGGAACCCCGTCCGCGAGAAGAACAGCTCCGACTGCGATGACGGTGGGAAATGCGATGGCAGGTCATCGGTCGCGACGATGACGCGGTCCTCCGCAACGGCCTTGCCCGTCGCGCCATCGCCGAGCGGGAGCCAGAGATCCTCGATCTCCTCCGGGGTGAAGGTCGCATGCAGTCCCGAGTCGTACGCCCAGACGAGACGGCCGGTCGCGGTATCGAGCAGGTCGAGGATCGTGCCGTCGGCGCGGACGAGGCGATTCGCTTCGTCGACGACGTGCTGGAGCAGCTCGGACGGCTCGCGGATCGCGGTGATCCGGGCGGCGATCTCGCGGAGCGCCTGTTCCGCCTCGGCGCGTCGGGCGAGCGCCTCGCGCGACGTCGCGAGCTCGTTGATGAGCCGCGCGTTCGTCAGCGCGATCGACGCCTCCGTCGCGACGGCCATGAGGAGTGACGCCTCCTCCTCCGCCCACGCGCCGGCACGCGACGTGTAGACAGTCAGTGCGCCGAATGGCCCCGCGTCGCCGATGAGCGGCACGGCCATGACGGACCTGATCCCGGTCGCGGCGATGTACGTGTCCGAGCCGTGGCCATGGTCGAAGCGTTCGTCGGCCAGGTAGTCGCCCGTGTAGAACGGGCGGCCCGTCACCACCGCCCGGCCGGCGACGCCCTGGTCGAGCGTCTCGTCCGGGTCGTCCGGCCAGATGTCATCGCTCGGGCGGTCCGCCCCGGACTGATACGCCCACCGGAGCAGCCGCGAGGTGGGATCGATGAGATCGATCCGCGCCCCATCCGCGCGCAGCAGCCGGGCCGCCTCGTCGACGACCCGCTGGATGATGTCGCCGGTCGCGCGGATGGCGGAGATGCCGGTCGAGATCTCGCGAAGGCTTCGTTCCTCCTCCGCACGCCGCGAGAGCTCCGCGCGCGAGCGGTCCAGCTCCTCGATCAGCAGCGCGTTCGCCATCGCGGCCGCGGCGTGGTCCGCGAGCGACCGGACGAGCGCCACCTGCGCGGGGCTGAAGGCACGCGCCCGGCGCGAGAAGGTGCCGAGGCCACCGAATGCCCGGTCGCCCGCGACGAGCGGCGCGACGACCATCGACCGCAGGCCAACTTCGTCGACGAACCGATCTGTCGCGCCCGCGTGCGAGAACGACGTATCCGCGGCGTAGTCGTCGGTCACGACGACGCGACGCTCTGCGACCGCGACGCCGAACATCCCCTGCCCCAGCCGGAGCTCGAGCCGCCGAACCCAGCGTCGGCTGCGCAGGTTCGCGATGCCGGCGTCGTGCGCGAAATGGAGGACGCCGTCTGCGGGATCGAGCAGGTAGATCATCGCGCCGTCCGCCTCGAGGAGTCGGGCGGCCTCTTCGACGGCGTGCTGGAGCAGCGCCGGTGTGGCGGCGCCAGTGACGAGACCCGCGGCGTCGCGCGATGTCCGCGCCGGCGGCCGGTGCCTGGACGGCGCGGCGGACGTGTCGGCGACGCCCCCGGCGGCACCGTTGCGCGCGACTTGGTCGTCGGTCGCGCCCGCGGATCCGTTCCCGTCGATCGCGGCCGGCCCGTCGACCCCGGCCGCCGCCGGACTCGCCTCGCGGCCGCGCGTGGGCGTCGCGTGCGCGCGTGACGATCTCTTTCGGGTTGCCATCGCGGGCAGGATACGACGCCGCTGGCGGGCCGGAGGATCGCCATTCCGCCCGTCCGGGTACGTCATCTGTCGTGCCCCGGAAGCGACATCGGTGGACCCGAGGACGGGCACACGACGACGTCGAGTTGACGCCACATGCCGACCGCCGCGCGGGCCCGCCCAGCCGAGGATGGGCCTCGACCAGCCGGCCAGACCGCCGGTGCAGAAACGCCAGACCGCAGGAGGTCCTCACCGATGAACACCGGTTCCGCCGTCCGACCGTTCACCATCGCCGACGCTGCGATCCGCGTCGGGATCGTGGCCCTGGTTCTCGGCACCGCGTACATCCACTCGACCCTGGGTGGGCTGCTGTTCACCCTCAACGCGACGGGCTACGTCGTGGCCGCCGCCGCGATGGTCGTCCCGATCGCCCTTGCCAGCCGCTTCCGCTGGTTCATCCGGATCGGCCTCATGGGCTACGCCGCGACCGCGATCGGCGCGTGGGCGATCATGGGTCCGTACTACACGACGGCGTACGTCGCCAAGGGCATCGAGGTCGTCCTGATCGGCCTCCTGATCGTCGACTTCGTCCGCTTCGACGGCAATCCGTTCGCCAAGGTTCGCGACGAGGTTGCGGGCGGCCTCGCCTTCGTCCGGGCGCGCCGCGCCTCGGCAGCCGCCTGACACCTCATCAACGGGCCGGGGCCGCACCGCGCGGACCCGGCCCTCGCCTGACTACAAATTTCGACCGAAAGGAGCCCGCACCGATGAAGCGCCTCGTGGCCACGCTCAGCCTCGCCGCCGTCGTCCTCATCCTCGCCGGCTGCGCTGCGAGCGCCGCCGAGCCCTCCAGCCCGGCCCCGGTCGTGGGCCCCGCCGTCGCGATCTCCGCCAAGGACCTGAAGTTCTCGACGTCGGAGCTCGTCGCCCCCGCCAACAGCGCCTTCAGCATCGTGTTCGACAACCAGGAAGGCGCGCCCCACAACGTGGCGATCTACAAGGACAGCTCCGCCTCCCAGAAGGTCTTCGCCGCGGACCCGGTGAGTGGCCCGACCCGCGTCACCTGGCAGGTGAGCGGACTGGCCGCCGGGACGTACTTCTTCCGCTGCGACGTCCACACCGACATGAAGGGCACGCTCACCGTCAAGTGAGCCGGCTCCGAATCCGACGAGGACCCCGGGCTGCGATCGGCTCGGGGTCCCCCGATTCGACGGCGGCGACGAACGCCACCGATGATGCGCGCCACGTGCAGAGGGACTGATGCTCGAGATCCGCGACCTCCGAAAGCAGTACGGGCCGATCGTCGCGCTCGACGGGGCGACCTTCACCGCGCGCCGCGGCCGGCTGATGGGATTCCTCGGGCCGAACGGCGCGGGCAAGACGACGACGATGCGCTGCGTCTTCGGGCTCGCGGCCCCCGATCGCGGCGAGGTCCGCTGGGACGGCAAGCCGATCGACCGGCTGGCGCGGCTGCGCTTCGGCTACATGCCGGAGCAGCGGGGCCTCTATCCGCGGATGCGGGTCGGCGAGCAGCTGTCGTACTTCGCGCAGCACCACGGCCTCTCGTCGCGCGCCGCGGACGCGGCCGCGCTTCGGTGGCTCGAGCGGTTCGAGCTCGCCGATCGCCGAACCTCGAAGCTCGAGGACCTGTCGCACGGCAACCAGCAGCGAGTCCAGCTGGCGACCGCGCTCGTCCATGACCCGGAGCTGCTCGTTCTCGATGAGCCGTTCTCCGGCCTGGACCCGATCGGGATTGCGACGATGTCGGACGTGCTGCGTGAACGCGCGGCGGCCGGTGTGGCGGTCCTCTTCTCGTCCCACCAGCTCGATCTCGTCGAGGATCTGTGCGAGGACGTCGTCATCGTCGCTCGCGGACGGATCGTCGCCGAGGGCAGGATCGAGGACCTGAAGGAAGCCTCCGGACGACGCCACCTCGACGTCGAGGTCGCAGGCGCAGGGAGCTCGTGGCTGGCAGCCCGCGACGACGTCGTCGTCATCGAGCAGAAGGGCGATCGCGTCCGCCTCCTCGTCGGCGATTCGGTCGACCTGGACGCGGTCCTCGTCGCCGCCCGCAACGCGGGACCGGTGCGGCGCTTCAGCTTTGGTCCGCCGGCGCTTTCGGAGCTGTTCATGGAAGCGGTGCAGGCATGACGCGCCGACGCGCGATCTACCTCGTCGCGCGCCGCGAGGTCCGCGAGCGCGGCCGGAGCCGGGCGTTCCTCCTGTCCCTCGTCGTGACGGTCGCGCTGCTGCTCGCGGGTGTGTTCCTGCCGGCGCTCATCGGCGGTGACCGCGCGGACCGGCTCGGGATCGTCGGCGCCGCGCCGGCGGGCTTTTCCCAGGCCGTCAGCGCATCCGCGACGCAGGCCGGCACGGCTGTTCACGTCGAGGCCATCGGCGATGTCGCGGCCGGCGAATCGCGGCTCCGCGATGGGTCGCTCAACGGGCTCCTCGTCATCCCGGCGTCCGGAACGCCGACCTACGAGGTGAAGGAGCGGCAGAACGAGCTGCTCGGGCAGATCGTCGCGAGCTCGTGGTCGCAGCTCCGGGTCCGGGATCTGCTCGCCCAGGCCGGCATCGGCGCCGATCAGCTGGCCGCCGCCGCGACTCCGCCGACGGTCCGCGAGCTGGAGCCATCGGATCCGAACCGGCAGACGTCGTTCCTGTTCGCGAACGTGGGAGTCGTGCTGCTGTTCATCTCGATCTTCACGTTCGGGACGTGGGTCCTGACGGGCGTCGTCGAGGAGAAGCAGAGCCGCGTCGTCGAGGTCGTCCTCTCGACGATCGAGCCGCGCGACCTCCTAATCGGCAAGGTCGTGGGGATCGGGCTCCTCGGGCTGGTCCAGCTCCTCGTCATGGTGAGTGTCGGGCTCGGCGCGGGATTGGCCGCCGGCCGGATCTCGCTGCCGCCCACGACCGGTGTCGCCGTCGTGCAGCTGATCCTCTGGTTCATCCTCGGCTACGGGCTGTACTCGACCGCGCTCGGGGTTCTCGGGGCGCTCGCGTCGCGAATGGAGGAGGCGTCGAATGCCTCCAGCCCGGTGAGCTTCATCGCGACCGGCTCGTACCTGTTCGCGCTCCTCGTCGTGCTCAACGATCCGTCCGGGGTCGCAGCGCGGGTCGCGACGTTCATCCCACCCGTCGCGCCGATGGTCGTGCCGCTGCGAACCGCCCTCGGCGCGATCGAGCCGTGGGAGATCGTGCTGTCGGTGGCGGTGATGCTCCTCACGATCTGGGGCCTGTTCGTCGTCGGCGGGCGCGTCTACGCGGGCGCGGTGCTCCGAACGACAGGCCGGGTACGGCTGCGTGACGCGATCAGGGCCGCGAGGCGGTAGGGCGGCGCGGAGCGGCGGCGCGGCAATCGTCAGCCATCGAGCGCCTCGAAGAGTCCCGGCGTGCCGCCCGCATGCCAGAACACGACGGGGCCGCGAATCGAACCGCTGCGCACGAGCCGGATGAGCCCCGCCAGCGCCTTGGCGGTGTAGATCGGGTCGACGAGGATGCCCTCGGTGCGCGCGAGGAGTCGCGTCGCCTCGTCCGCGGCGGCGGTTCGGTGGCCGTAGCCCGCGCCGAGGTCGGCGTCGTCGAGCTCGATGTCCGCCGTCTTCACGGCGACGCCGGTGAGGACGCCGAGATCGCCGACCAGCCGCTCGACCACCGGCCGCAGCTCCCTCGACGGCGCCGCGACGGCGATCCCGACAACGCGCGCAACGGAGTCCGCGACGCGCAGCCCCGCGAGCACGCCCGCGTGCGTGCCGCCGGTCGCGGACGCGAGGATGACGGCAGTGGGCACGACGCCGCGAGCGGCGAGCTGATCCGCGACCTCGAGCCCGGCGAGGACCTGTCCCACGGCGCCGACGACCCCGGTTCCTCCGACCCCGATGACGTGCGGCCGTCGCCCGGCGCGGCGGAGGTCATCGACGACGGTCGCGACGAGCGCCTCGCGGTCGGGGCGTTCCGCGGTGGCGGCAACATGGATGGTGGCGCCGAGCAGCTCGTCCAGCCGCTGGTTCGGCCCCGGCTCGTCGACCGGTGGCCCGGACAGCACGAGGTGAACGCCCAGCCCCGCCTTCGCGCCCGCGGCCGCGGTCAGGCGGCAGTGGTTCGACCAGCGCCGTCCGGACGTGACGAGCGTGTCGGCGCCATCGGCGAGTGCGGCGGCCACGAGGAACTCGAGGTTACGGAGCTTGTTGCCACCGAACGCGAGCGGCAGCAGATCCTCGCGCTTGATCCAGACCTCCGCGCCACCACCGACGGCCGCCGAGAATCTCGGCAGCGGTTGCAGTGGAGACGGTCCGTCGAGCAGCGGAAAGCGCGGCATGCTCGGCGTCCAGCGACCCATTCTGCGATGGTAGCGGCGTGACGACGACGGACGGACCCGTGACCGCGCAGCGCCCCCGACGGACCCTCTACCGCGACGCCGCGCTCGCGGACGGCCGGTCGGATCGGTTGCGCCTGGGTGTCAGCGTCCTCGTCGACGACGGCGTCATTCGGTGGATCCGGCCCGCGGACGACGAGGGAGACGCCGCGGACGACGTCGAGCTCGTCGACGCGAGCGGCGCGACGATCGTGCCCGGAATGGTCGATTGCCACAGCCACGTGACGCTCCCCGGCGGCGCGCACTGGATCGAGCGGATCGACGACGCGCCGTCCGTGCTCCTCGACGTGGCGGAACGAAACGGGCGGCTGCTCACCCGCGCCGGCGTCCGGTGGGCGCGCGATGTCGGTGCGCCGCGCGTCGAGGACCCCGTCGACGGACGGCGACGCGCGCTCAGCCTGGGTGTTCGCGACCGGTGGCGCGACGCGCCCGGCTACCCGCACATCCGTGCAGCCGGCACGTGGCTCGACAAGGCCGGGACGTTGCCGCCGGCCGCGCACACCGTCGAGGCGAGGACCGCGGACGAGCTGCTCGTGAACGCCATCGGGCAGCTCGACGACGGCGCCGACTTCCTCAAGCTCTACCTCGACGGCCCGGAGCCCGAGGCGTCGCCGTGGACCGCGACGGAGATCCGACGCGTGACGGACGAAGCCCATGCGCGCGGGGCGAAGGTGACGGCGCATTCCGGGCGACTCGCCGGCGCGGCCGCGGGCGTCGCGGGCGGTGTCGATTCGATCGAGCACGGCTTCGAGCTCGACGCGGACGTGGCCGCGGAGATGGCGCGCCGCGGGACGTTCCTCGTCTCGACCCTCGCGGTGATGCGGTCGTGGCAGACGTTCGCGTCGACGACGGCAATCCCGCGCTTCGCGGGCGACGACGGCCGTCGTGCGATCGCCGCGCGCGAGGAACGGGCGATCGAGAGCGTCCGGCTCGCGCGAGCGGCGGGGGTCCGGATCGCCGCCGGGACGGACTTCGGTGGCGGATCGCTCCGGGCCAACCAGCTCGCATGGGAGGTCGAGTCGCTCGTCCGGGCGGGGTTGGAGCCGTGGGAAGCGCTTGCGGCGGCGACATGGCGCGGCGGCGAGCTGCTGAGCGAGCCGGACGCCGGCGTCATCCGCGAGGGCGGACCGGCCGACTTCCTGCTCGTCCACGGTGATCCACTGAGCGATCCTGCCGCGCTGTGGCGCGTCTGGCGGGTCGCCTGGAGCTGAGGGCGCCGGGGCTGGCTGCGCAACCGCAGGCGCGCCCTATGATCGGGCGATGGCGACACGAGTCACGCCGAGCGAGTTCCTCACCGGCACCGGCCAGAACGCGGACATGGAGCGGTCCGTCGCCGTGTCCCGCGGCACGGTCGGATCGGAGCGGCTCTACTCGTCCGTCGTGACGACGGCGCCCCGCGGCAGGACGCGGATCCATCACCACGGCGAGTGCGAGACGTCCATCTACATCGTGTCGGGGAGCGCGCGGTACACGTGGGGCGCGACCGGGCTCGAGCATCGCATGGACGCCGCCGCCGGCGACTTCGTCTACATCCCGGCGGGCGAGATCCACGTCGAGGAGAACGCTTCCGCGACCGAACCGCTCGTCGTCGTCCTCTCGCGCAACTGCCCGGACTCGCTGGTCGTGTACGTCGACGATGGACCGGACGGCGCCGCCGACGTCCCGGCTCCGTGCTGACCCAGCTGCCGCCGCTGACGGATCTTCTCGCGACGCACCGCCTCGCCGGCAAGCCCGAGCAGCGGTTCCCGCACGACGGGTGGTCCGGCGCGACACTGACGAGGTTCCAGCGAGGAATTCGTCGCTTCGTCCTCAAGCGCGACTCGCTCGCGACGGACTGGATCGCCCAGGCGACGCATGACGGCCCGCTTCTCCGCGAGGCGTGGTTCGCGGCCACGCATCCGCTGCTGCCGTGGCCGCTCCGGGCGCCGTACGTCGGCGCGGCGGTCGACGGCGACGCGGTCGCGATCCTCATGCCGGACCTGTCGGACGTGCTGCTCGAGTGGGAGGCGCCGCTCGACACCGGACGGTTCGAGCGCGTGCTCGGCGCGATCGCGGCGCTGCACGCCGCGCGGTGGGCGGATGAGGGCGTCGGGCCCGCGAACGGACCGTGGTGCTCGATCGAGGACCGGATCCTGCTGATCTGCCGCCCGTCGCTCGAGCGGCCCGGCCCGGTCCATGACGCCGTCGCGGACCGCCTGCTTCCCGGCTGGGACGCATTCGACCGAACCGCGCCGGCGGCCGCGCGCGAGCTCGTGGCCGCGCTCGCGGACGATCCTGGACCGCTGATCGCGGCCCTCGACGCGCTGCCGAAGACGCTGCTCCACGGCGACCTGAAGCTCGCGAACGTCGGGATCACCGCCGACGGTTCGGTCGATCTCATCGACTGGCAGATGGTCATGTTCGGCCCCGTCGCGATCGAGCTCGGCTGGTTTCTCGCGGCGAACGTCGCGGCGCTCCCACTCACGCCGGACGAGGTCCTCGCGCGCTACGCCGCGCTGCGCGCCGACGAGGAGCCGCCGGTTGCCGCGGCCGATCTCGAGCTCGCCTGGATCGTCGGACTGCTGCTGCGCGGCTGGCGCAAGGGCCACGATGCGGAGGCGGGCACGTTGTTCGCCTCCGGGATGACGGGCGCGGACGACCTGGAGCTGTGGTGCCGGCGCGCGGTCGACGCCGCGAATCGGCTGCCAGGATTCGGGGCGGGCTGAGCGGCGCGATCGGCGCGTCGCCCGCTCGTCACGCCGGCCGCGGAAACGTGAACACGCCCGAGTCCCTGACCTCGGCGTTCTCCAGCTCGCGGCTCGTCCGGACGCGGTACCTCGCGAGCGGCGTGAGGTCGTGCGGCAGGTACGCCCGACCGGGATCTCCGATGAGAACGCGGACGCCGCTCCCGGCCGCGGCGCGGAGCCACGCGATCATCCGATCCGCCATCGGCTCCTCGTAGCAGACGTCGCCGGCGAGGATCACGTCGGATTCGGGCGCCGGGGCGTCGAGCAGGTCGCGCCGGCTGAACCCGATCCGGACGCCGTTTGCCCGCGCGTTCAGCGCAACCGCCGCCTCCGAGAACGGGTCGATGTCGACGGCGGTCGCGGTCGCCGCGCCACAGTTGAGGGCCGCGATCGCGCACAGCCCGGAGCCGGAGGCGATGTCGAGGACCCGCTTGCCGGCGACCTCTTCGGGGTGGTCGACGAGGTAGCGCGCGACGGCGAGCCCGCCGGCCCATGCGAAGGCCCAGTACGGCAGCGGGGGATCCGCGATCCGGAGCTCCGCCCCGGTCAGGCCGCAGAGCCGCATGACATCGTCGGCGACGTGGAGGCGGAGGCCCGGGACGTCGGCGACAGGCGCCAGCCGCGTCTGCTGCCGGACGAACGCCCGCAGGTGCGCCGCGGACAGCCCGTGGCCGCGGCCGGCGCGCGGTTCGTCACCGGACTGGCCGACGCGCGGCGCTCCGCCCGGTCTCAGCTGGGTGCCGCGAGGTCGCGCCTCGGAAAGATCGCCAGCGCCGCAATGATCGAGAGCGCGGTGACGATCGCAAGAACGGCGAAGCTCAGCAGGCTGACGTCACCGGACAGGATCGCCTTCGGCTGGAGGTAGTGGAACAGCGAGTACGGCTGAAGGCCCTTGGCGTCCGGCCACAGCGAGCCGAGGATCTCGAGGAAGTAGGAGACGACGACGATCCCGAGTGTCAGCCCGATCGCGGGCGACAAGCGGTCGAACGACACGGATGCGGCGAGCCCGATCGCGCCGATCGCCGCGAACAGCAGGACGCCGTTGAGCCAGAGGAGCGGCACGCGCGACAGGACGAGCTCGCCGCTGACGCCGTTGGCCGTGACGCTGATGACCGTTCCGATGAGGAATGCGGCCATGACGACACCGACGAACAGGACCGTCGCAACGAGCAGCGTGACGTAGACCGTCCGCCGCGAGAGCGGGCGCGCGAGGAGGACCTCGAGGGTGCCCCGCTGTCGCTCGCCGGCGACCGCGGCGGTCGTGAAGCCGACCGCGAACACGCACGACAGGACGATGGCGATCGGGTGGATGAAGCCGACGGCAATCGAACCCGGGAGGCTGAAGATGTCGCCGCCGCCGAAGTTCGTCAGCTGCTTCGGGAACACGCCGCTCTCCGTCAGCTGACGGAACTGCGCCCCGAACTGCGAGTAGACGAGCGGCATCAGGCTGCCCCACAGGAGCATCGCCAGCGAGATGATCGCGAGCCGGAGCCGGTTGGCGGCAACCGTGCGGAGGAACAGCGCCCGGTTCATGCGACCGCCGCCGGATCGCCGAGGGCGGCCGTCACGGCGGTCGCGGCGGCATGTCGCGCGAGCGTGTCGTCGTCGGCGTAGAACTCGAGGAACGCCTCCTCGAGGTGGGCGGGCTCGATCGTGAGGTCCGTGATCGGCGCCCCGGAGATCGCGGCGAGGAACGGCGCGACGTCGCCCTCGAGCGCGCAGCTCAGGCGTCCGTCCGTCTGCGAGATCGCGCTCACCCCGGCGACACCGGCAAGGACCGGCGCCGGCCCCGACAGTCGCATCTCGACGTTCCGCTTTCGCCGCGCGAGCAGCTTCGCCACCTCCTCGAGGGCGACGAGCCGCCCGGCGCGGATGATCGCGACCCGGTCGCAGACGCGCTCGACCTCGGACAGGACATGGGACGAGAAGAAGATCGTTCGACCGGCGGCACGCAGCCCCTCGAGGATGTCGTAGAACGCCCGCTGCATGAGCGGGTCGAGACCTTCGGTCGGCTCGTCGAGGATGGCGAGCTCCGGGTCGTGCTGCAGCGCCTGGATGATTCCGATCTTCTGCCGCATCCCGCGTGAGTAGTCGCGGACGGGGCGGCGCAGGGTCGCGTCGCTCAGCTCGAGGCGCTCGACCAGCTCCGCGCGGCGGGCCGGCGCTCGTCCGGTGAGCTGGGCCAGGTAGTCGAGCAGGCCTTCCCCGGTCAAAGAGTCGTACAGCGCGATGCCGCCGGGCAGGTAGCCGACCCGCCGCCGGATCTCGACCGAGTCCCGAACCGCATCGAGGCCGAGGACGCTCGCGCGTCCGGCGCTCGGGTGGAGGTAGCCGAGCAGCATTCGGATCGTCGTGCTCTTGCCGGCACCGTTCGGTCCGAGAAAGCCGAAGATCTCGCCCTCGTGAACTGCCACGGACAGCTCATCGAGCGCAACGAGAGACGCCGCGCTTGGTCGGCGCGCACGTCGCGGCAGATGCGGGTTGCCGCGCCCGTAGCGTTTCGTCAACGCGACCGTCTCGATGACATCCATGGCCAAGAGGCTACTCCGCTGACACGGCGTCGCGTCGGGCGAGGCGACGACGACTCTGTCGGCTTCTTTGCCGGCGCCCCGTAGACTCCCCGAAAACACGAGGAGGAGCCAATGCCGAAGCGCGTCCTGACGAGCCCGGAGATCGCGACGGGCACGCTACCGTTCAGTCCGGTCGTCGAGGCGAACGGGTTCGTGTTTCTCGCCGGGCAGGTCGGCGAGAAGCCGGGAACGCCCGGCGCAGTTCCCGGCGGGATCGAGCCCGAGACGCGGGCGATGCTCGACAACGTCGGCCGCCTGCTTCGCGCGGCCGGACTCGACTACCGCGACGTCGTCAAGGCGACCGTCTACCTCCGCGACTTCGACGAGTTCGCGGCGATGAACGCCGTATATCGCGAGTACTTCCCGACCGAGCCGCCGACGCGCGCAACGGTCGGCGTGACCCGCCTCGCCAGCGATTTCCGCGTCGAGATCGAGGTCATCGCCGCGCGCTGACGCCGGCCGATGTTCGTCGCGACGTCAGCGCCGCTGCGTTACCTCAGTCGTGGACCTGGAGCTCGTCGATCGCGACCATCGGCCGGCCGGCCGTGCCGACGACGCGGATCACGAGCGTGTGGGCACCCGCCGTCGACCACGATTTGGAGAAGAGTGACTTCCGGGCGATGAACCCGCGACTGAACAGGTCGATCCGGGCGACGACCACTCCATCGACGAGGACCTCCGCTCGGCCGCGCGTCGGTCCGACCGGCCCCATCCACCGGAAGCCCGTCCCGACGAAGGC
>DASWSI010000132.1:0-2790 GCA_036402715.1 Candidatus Limnocylindrales bacterium | reverse complement strand
GGCGCGTGGCATAGAACGGAAGGAGACCGTCCGCGCGGAGACCTGCCGGGTAGAAGCGCGGCGCCCAGCCCGGATAGGCGAACCCGCTCGTTCCCGCGTAGAGCCGCCCGGCGAGGAGCGTTCCGCGGTTCAGCCTGCCGGGGCTCGCTCGACTCGGGCTGTGGCGGCCGGGGCGGCACCGGCAGCCGAGTGGCGCTCGGCGGGAAAGACGGCGGGATCGACGACGACCTCGCACGCCTCGCCGGCGGGGGCGCCGCCACTGATGGCACGCGACACCGATTCCATGGAGCGCGCGACGGTCCCGAGGTCGTCGCTGCCGACCGCGGCGAGGAAGTAACGCTCGATCCCCCGGAGGTGCGTCGACGCCGCCTCACGGAGCCGGACGAGGCCCGCGGCGGTGAGGGAGGCCTCGGCGCCCCGCGCGTCGTGTGTGCATTGGGTCCGCTCGACGAACCCGTCCGCGACGAGCCGATCGATGAGCCGCGTGACCCCGCTCTTGCTGAGGAGGACGCGGTCGGCCAGATGCGACATCCGGAGCCGCCTGTCCGGCGCCTGGGCGATCTGGAGGAGCGCGTCGTACTCGGGCAGGGAGATGTCGTGCTCGTCGCGCAGCTCTTCGTCCAGCCGGCGGAACAGGCGGGCGTGGGCCTGGAGAAACGCCCGCCACGAATCGAGCCGTGGGTCGTCCGGCCCCAGTGTGCGCGCCCTCTCGGCGGTGTCCGTCATGCCCGAATGATACACGAACGATCGTTGACGATGCAACAACTTGCTGCTATTGTTGACTAATCAACGAACGGGCGGCCACACGGACCGCCGACAGGAGGAACCACCGAAGTCCAATGAGCACCTGGAAGATCGATCCCGCCCATACCGACGTCTCATTCTCGGCCAAGCACATGATGATCACGACCGTCCGCGGGAAGTTCGGCGGCGTCGAGGGCGAGCTCGACCTCGACGAGACGCAACCCACCCGGTCGAGGGGCGAGATCCGCGTCGCCGCGGCGAGCCTGTCGACGGGTTTCGACGCCCGCGACCAGCACCTTCGGTCCGCTGACTTCTTCGATGCGGAGACGCATCCGTGGATCGTCTTCAAGGCGACGGGCGTCGATGGCGGCAAGAACGACGAGTTCGTCGTGACCGGTGACGTCACGATCCGCGGGATCACGAAGCCCGTGAAGTTCGACGTCGAGTTCCTCGGCACCGTCACCGGCATGAGTGGCGCGCGACACGCCGGCTTCACGGCCCGCGCCAAGGTCAACCGGAAGGACTGGGGCCTGAACTGGAACATGGCGCTCGAGGCCGGCGGATGGCTTGTCGGCGATGACATCAAGCTCGAGATCGAAGTCGCGGCGGACGAGGTCGCCGTCACGGCCGATGTCCCGACCGCGGGTCGCAGCGAGGAGCTCGTCGGCGCGTCGGCAGCCACCGCCTGACGCCACCTGAACCAGCGTCGATCGCCCGCCGGACCGTCCGGCGGGCGATTTGCGTTTCCCGGGCTCGGAGGGGCTAGCATCCACGAATGACCGCCTTTGACGTCGACGCGCTCCGCACCCAGTTTCCTGCCCTTGCGCTTCGCGATGGCGACCATCCCGTGGCGTTCTTCGATGGGCCGGGCGGGACGCAGGTGCCGCAGTCCGTGATCGACGCCGTGAGCGGCTACTACCGCCAGTCCAACGCGAACTCCGGCGGTCCGTTTCTCACGAGCCGGCGATCGGACGCGATGACGCTCGAGGCGCACGCGGCGCTTGCCGACCTCGTCGGCGCGGCCTCGCCGGATGACGTCTCGTTCGGCGCGAACATGACCACGCTCACCCTCCACATCAGCCGCTCGATCACGGCCACGATGGTGCCCGGCGACGAGATCGTCGTGACCGGTCTTGATCACGAGGCGAACGTGGGCCCCTGGCGGACGGCGGCCGGCGATCGCGGCCTCCGGGTCCGCACGGTCGGGGTCCGGCTCGAGGACTGCACGCTGGTCGAAGGCGATCTCGACCGCCTGATCGCGCCGAGGACGAGGCTCGTCGCCGTCGGCTGGGCGTCGAATGCCGTCGGGACGATCAATCCGGTCGCGGAGATCGTGCGCCGCGCACACGCTGTCGGGGCGTGGGTCTACATCGACGCGGTCCACTACGCGCCGCACGGCCTGATGGACGTCCAGGCGATCGACGCCGACTTCCTCGCCTGCTCGACGTACAAGTTCTTCGGTCCGCACGCCGGCGTGCTGTACGCGCGGCAGGACGTCCGCGAGCGCCTGCCGTCGTACAAGATCCGACCGGCGCACGACCGATTCGAGACCGGGACGGCGAACTTCGAGGGGCTGGCGGGCGCGCTGGCCGCGGTCGACTACATCGCGGCCGTCGGCAGGTCACACGGCGACGCGGTCGCGGGATCCAGCCGCCGCGACGCGATCGTCGCCGCGATGCGGACGATCCGGCGCTACGAGATGGAGCTGTACGGGCGCCTCGCCGACGGGCTCGAGGCCATCCCGGGGTTGCGGCTGTACGGGATCACGGATCACGAGCGGTTCGGAGACCGCACGCCGACCGCGGCGATCACGCTCGACGGCGTCCCGCCGCGCGCCGCGGCCGAGGCACTCGCCGGGGAGGGAATCGCGGTCTGGGACGGCGACTTCTACGCGACGGGTCTCATCGAACGCCTTGGCCTCGCGACGTCCGGCGGTGTGCTTCGGATCGGGCTGACCCACTACAACACGGCGGACGAGGTCGACCGCCTGGTCGCCGCCATCGGTCGGATCGCCGTGGGTCGGCCGAGCCCTGTCGCGGCGGGCCG
>DASWSI010000131.1:0-4604 GCA_036402715.1 Candidatus Limnocylindrales bacterium | reverse complement strand
GGCTCGCGCCGTGGCTCGGCGATCGCGACGTCGTCATGGTCTCGAATTGCTCCGATGGGCTTATCGCTGCGCTCGCGCTCACGGCGCCGCGGGGGTCGGAGGTCGTGATCCCCGGTTTCACCTACCTCGCGACGTGGCAGGCCGTCGTGTGGGCCGGCATGGTCCCCGTCGTCGCAGACGTGGACGAGCGTGGTCTGCTCGACCCGGCGGCGGCCGAGGCGGCCCTGTCGAGCCGAACCGGAGCCATCCTCGCCGTTCATCTCGCCGGGACGCTCGCGCCGATGGCTCGCCTCCGCGCGATCGCCGATCGGGCGGGCGTCGCGCTGGTCGCCGATGCCGCGCATGCCCTCGGGTCGCGGACCGGCGACATCAGCGCGGGAGCGCTCGGCGACGTCGAGGTGTTCAGCATCGGCGCAACGAAGCAGGTCGCGGCGGGCGAAGGCGGCTGCCTCACGGTTCGTGACCCGGCGCTCGTCCCGGCGGCCCGGCGGTGGGCGCTCCAGGGCCACGAGCCCGGTGCGATGGATGCCTTGAGCGGAGGGATGAACCTTCGGCTCTCGGAGCTGACCGCCGCGCTGGCGCTTCGCCAGCTCGATGGGCTCGAGGAGCAGCTCGAGCGACGCGAGTCGATCCACGCCCGGTTCGCCGCCGGCGTCGCGGACTTGCCCGTTCGTCTCTCCGGCCCCCGACCCGGAGAGCGGTCGGCGCACAAGGATCAGCTCGTCTGGGTCGACGATTCCGCGGACAGAGCCGGGCTTCGGGCCGCGCTGCACGCCGCGAGCATCGAGACGAAGTCGTACTACGACCGGGCGGTGCCGGACCTGACCGCGTTCGAGGGCCGCGTCGCCTCCGCGTCCATGAGCCGCGCCCTCGCCACACGATCGTTCGCGATCCCGATTCACGCTCGGCTCGCGGATTCAGAGGTCGAGCGCATCGTCGATGCGTTTCGCGGGTACTACGGGGTCGCATGACGGTCCCGACCCTCGGCATGGCCACGGGAAGCGAATCGATCCTGTCTGCGGAGCTCGGCGCAGCGGCCGCCGCCGCCGCCACGGAGCTCGGCGTCAACGTCCGGCGCGTCGCCACCGTGGCGGATGCGCGCGGCGTGGATGTCGTTCTCGGCATCGGCTATCCGGTCCACTACCCGGCGCTCAACGACGAGACGGTCGAGGGCTCGCGCGTGGCGTGGCTCGGTGAGCCGCTGCCACCCCTCGATGAGCCGCTCGCCGACCGCGTTCTCCGTCTCGTCCCGATGGGCCGAGTTCTCGACGCGTCGATCGCCGTCGCGGCATTCGCAAATCGCGGACGTCGTCCCGCTCGCCTCGGGCGGTGGCGGGAAGCGGCGGCGTATGCCTACGACCGCCGGTACAACGTCCGGGAGCACTCCCGCGCCTTTGCCACCGGGATCAAGCTCGTCGTCACGTCGGCGGATCAGGCCGCGTCGCTCGCGCGGCGCGGCATTCCGGCCCGCGTGCTGCCGTTCGGCTACCACCGCAGCATCGCCGGCGACCCCGTGTCACCGAGCACCGGCGACCGCGACATCGATCTCCTCGTCCTGGGGACGGCCACGACCGGCGTCCCCACCCGCAGGGCGAGGATCACGCGCGACACGCTCGCGGGCCTCGACGCGGCAGTCCGCGTCGTTGTCGTCGAGGACGGCCTCTGGGGAGCGACCCGGACGGCGATGCTCCGGCGCGCGCGAATCGTCCTGAACGTCCACCGCGTACCGGGCAACTACACCGGGATCCGAACGATGCTTGCCGCCGCCGCGGGCGCGCTGATCGTCAGCGAACCCGTCGCCGCCCCGTCGCCGTTCGTCGCCGGAACGCACTACGTCGAGGCGGACGAGGCGAACCTCGCGACGGCAGTCCACGAGCACCTCGCGTCGCAGCCGCGCCGCGTCGCGCTGGCCGAAGCGTGCCAGGCACTCGTCCTCGAGCAGATCACGATGCGGGCCTCGATGGAGCGCCTGCTGGGGTCGCCGCAATGACACGCCGGCGGGTGATCCTCGTGGGTGCGGCGCGGTTCGCCGAGGAGATCACGGACATCGCGATCGATGCCGGCATCGACGTTGCCGGATGGATCGAGGGACTCGATCCCGCCCGAGCGGACGGTGCGCATGTGCCGCCGATCATCTGGGTCGACGCGCAGGCGACGGTCGAGCCCGAGACGCCGATCGCCCCGGCCATCGGGTCCGTCCGGCGAGGTGCCCTGATGGATCGTCTGGTTGGCGAAGGCCGATCGCTCGCGACGATCGTCCATCCGTCCGCGGTGATCGCCCGGACCGCGATCGTCGAGGACGGCTGCGTCATCTTTCCGAACGTCGTCGTCGGGGCGCGGACGCGGATCGGGGCGGGCACGATCGTGAACCGCGGCGTGCTGATCGGCCATCACTCCGTCGTGGGACCGGGAGCGTTTCTCGCGCCCGGCGCGAACGTCGCCGGCGGCGTCACGATCGGCCGCGGCGTCCACGTGGGCATCGGGGCGATCGTTCGCGATGACTGCTCGATCGGCGACGAGGCGACCGTCGGAGCGGGAGCCGTCGTCGTTCGCGACGTGCCGGCGGGAATCACCGTCATCGGGTTGCCGGCGAGGCCGATGGAGCGGGCATGATCGACGAGCTGATCATCAACCTTGCGCCAACCGGGATGGTCCCGACGCGCGAGGCCACCCCGTTCGTGCCGCTCACTCCTGCCGAGGTGGCCGCGGACGTTCGGCGCTGTCGCGATGCCGGTGCCTCGATCGTCCACCTCCACCCGCGAGACGACGCCGGGCGGCCGACGCAGTCCGTCGTGGTCACCGCGGAGCTGATCGCGGCGGTCCGCGCAGCTGTCCCCGACATCGTGATCGGGATCACCACGAGCGGGCGGGCGAATCCGGACCTCGATGCGCGGATGGGTGTCCTCGATCTCGACGGCACCGTCCGACCCGAGATGGCGAGCCTCACCCTCGGCTCGAACAACTTTCCGAACCAGGCCTCGATCAATGCACCCGCCACGATCCGCGGCCTGGCGGCCCGGATGCTCGAGCGCGGAATCGTCGCGGAGTGGGAGATCTTCGACTTCGGCATGCTCGACTACGCGGCATATCTCCGGACGAAGGGGCTGCTTCCGGACCCCGTGTACGCCAACCTGCTGCTCGGGTCCCTCGGTACGGCGGCCGCGACGCCGCTCAATCTCGCCCTGATGGTCGAGCGGCTCCCGGCCGGTGCGCTCTGGGGAGCAGCCGGCATCGGGCGGTTCCAGCGCGCCGTGAATCAGCTCGCAATCGCGATGGGCGGCCACGTCCGGGTCGGGATCGAGGACAACATCTGGTACGACGACGACCGAACGACGCTGGCGTCGAACGTTGCCCTCGTCGAGCGTGTCGTTCGCGTCGGACGAGCTGTCGGGCGTGAGCCGGCATCGCCTGCGCAGGTGAGAGCGGCGCTCGGGATTCCGGTCGTCGACACGGCCGCCGCGTCGCGTGGTTTCCTCGCCGACACGGTATGAGCGTCGCCGTGCATGACGACGACAGCCAACCGAGCGATCGCCGCCTGGGATTGCTCGTTGCCGGCGCCCTGTTCGCCGCCCTTCTTGCCGTCCACAGCGGCCACATGTATTCGATCGACGGCCTCGAGTACTACCGATCGGCGGACCGGCTCGTCACGGCCGGCAGTGTGACGTTCGACCCGCCGATCGTCTGGGCGCCGGGTGCCGGGATTCGGGCGCCGGGCGGCCCCCCGGGATTCGCGTTCGCGCTCGCGCCGGCCGTCGCTCTCGCCTCCGGGCTTCGAACCTTCCAGCCGCCGCTGACCACGTCGCCCTATGACATGCGGCTGCTGTACGGCGACCTGCTGTACGCGGCGGCGTCGTGGGTGAATCCGCTCCTCGCCTCGCTCACCGCGGCCATCGTCGTCGCCCTCGTCCGGCGTCTCGGGGCCGGGCTCAGGCTCGCCGCCGTCGCCGGCTTCGCGACGGTTCTCTCCGGACCGCTGTTGTGGTACGCCCGCGCCGATTTCGCACAGCCGCTCGCAGCCTTTCTGCTGGCCGCCGGGGTCCTCGTCGTCGTCCGCGTTCGCTCGGGTGGCGGCGGCGGGTGGTGGCTCGTCCCGATCGTCGCCTGGGCGGTGATGACCCGACCCGTCGACGGCGCACTCACGGCGGCGGTCATCGCGGCGGGACTCCTCGTCCCGGACGCACGGCCGGGTCTTGTGCGGCCGCGCCCCCGGGACCTGGCGATGCCGGGCCTCGGCTTCGTGGCGGGCATCGCGGTCAACCTCATCGTCAACGCTGCGCGCCGCGGCAACCCGCTCAGCTTCGGCTACGGCGACGGAGTCACCGGTTTTCTGCCGACGGGCCTCCTCGCCTACCTCGTCTCTCCGGGCCGGGCCCTCGTCTGGTACCTCCCGCTGACGGTCCTCGCCGCGGTCGGCGCGGTCGCGCTGTGGCGGGCGCGCGAGCGCCTTTCGCTCGTGGTCCTCGGCTTGCCGTTCGCGTTGTGGTTCCTCGTGTACGCGAAGTGGGTTGGCCTCTCCGGCTGGGCCTATGGCCCGCGCTTCCTGATCCCGCTCGTGCCCCTCGCGGTGTCGCTGGCGGTGGTCGCGGTCGCGCGGCGTCCCTCCG
>DASWSI010000130.1:0-1719 GCA_036402715.1 Candidatus Limnocylindrales bacterium | reverse complement strand
GGCGCTCGGTCGCTCGACCCTCGGAGATACGCGACGGCGCCGGAGACGATGCTGCCCGAGGAGCTCACGAACACGTTCTCGTTGTTCTCGGTCCAGCCGCCGTCCGCGGAGTGATACAGGGCGTTGGCGGGCGTCGAGCCGCGGAGGAGCGTCAGCCCGGCGGTGGCGGCGACGGCGGCGTTGCTGGTCGTCGTCTCGGCGTTGCGCCCGCGATAGACCTGCGAGCGGGTGTCGTCGAACAGGTCGTAGGCGCCGGTCGTCGGATGAAGGCGATACAGCGCGTAGGATCGTGCCGCGATCGCCTGCGCCTTGAGCGCCTCGACCGGCCAGGACGACGGCATCTCGGCCGGGACGACGCCGCGAACGTAGAGGTCGAGACCGAGGGCGTTCACGACGCTGACCGTTGTCGTCAGGCGCAGCCGGAGCTCGCCGCGATAGACGTTCGAGGCCGAAGGCTTCGAGGTCAGCTGGAGCAGGCTGGAGGTCGAGGCCGGCCGGGCGACGAGGCCCGAGCTGACCGTCGCGGACGCGAGCGACGCCCCAGCCGACGACACGACACGCGCCGCCCACGTCGAGGCGCCGGGCGCCGTCGGCGCGAGAAGCAGTCGGGCGTCGGGCGGGAACGTGCCGCCGATCGCGTCAATCGTCCAGGGCCCGCCGCGGCCCGTCACGACGGCCGGCTTCGTCGTCGAGGCGGCGACTCCCGTCAGGACGAGGACCCGGACGAGCGTCGTCCCGCTCCTCGACCCGAGCGTCGTGCTCGGGTAGTAGTGGGCGAGGATCGCGGGCGC
This sequence comes from Candidatus Limnocylindrales bacterium, assembly GCA_036402715.1. GTDB lineage: Bacteria > Chloroflexota > Limnocylindria > Limnocylindrales > CSP1-4 > JACDAV01. Next base: position 928 of record DASWSI010000130.1, on the reverse strand, counting down.
GAGCTGGCCCGCGAGAGCGCGCCCGCGGGCTCCGTATTGCGACATCCCGACGCCATGGCCGTAGCCCCGGCCGTGGAACGTCATGGCGTCGAGAGAGCCCGGGCGGGGGATGACCGTCCGCGACGCGGCGCCGGCATCGGACGTCGGGGCGATCGCTGTCGACGACGCCACCAGCGTCGCGACGAAGATCCGGATGATCCGGCCGAGCCTCCGCCGGGACGGGAATGCGCCGGTGGATGCGGGACTGGGCGAATGCGCCACGGCCATGGCAGGCAGAGTCCTCAGCTGAGCCGAGTCACTGTCTCCGACCGCGCCTCGCGGCGTCATGGCTCGTCCGGGCCAGACGGCTCATCCGATCGATCCAGACGCTCCGCGGTCCCGGTCGCGGGGATAGGCTGGTCCGATGGGGCTGCGATTCTATGTCGCACACGGAGCCAGCGGCTCGTCCGCCAGCATGGCTGCACATGTCCGCGGGCTGGCCCGGCGCGGCATCGACGCCGAGGCCATCGACCTTCCCGTCAAGAAAGCCGAGGCCGCCGTGCCGGCGTTCCGGGCGATTGTCCCCGACGCGCCGGCCGCGCCCGCCGCCGGCACAGCGGAAGGCCAGGCTCCCAACGCGATCGCCGTCGGTGGGCAGTCGTACGGAGGGAGAGTCGCCAGCCTCGCGGCGGCGCTGACGGACACGGAGTACGCCGCGCTCGTCCTGTTCAGCTATCCGCTCCATCCGCCCGGCTCGCCCGCGAAGGCGGATGAGCGGACGAGCCACTGGCCGGCGATCCGCTGCCCGGTCCTCCTGCTGTCCGGGGAGGCCGACCCGTTCGCGAAGGTCGAGCTGCTGCGCGACCATGTGCGGCTGCTGGGAAACGCGGAGCTCGTCACCTATCCGCGGCTCGGCCACACGCTCAAGCCCGTCCTGCAGGACGCCCTC
>DASWSI010000129.1:0-3453 GCA_036402715.1 Candidatus Limnocylindrales bacterium | reverse complement strand
CGATGTCGTCCCCGTCGTGGAAGCGCCGCACGCCGCCAGCGCCAGAATCGAGCACGCCGTCATGGCGATCAGCTTCGTGGACTTCACGGTTCCCCCTCATCGGACCGCGGCTGCGCCGCAGGTTCACCGACGCGACTGCGTGGCCGCGAGAGGCTACCACCCGCGTCGGCACGTCCCGAGGGCGGCGTGACGTGCGCCGGCCCGAAACGGTGCGGCGCCGCGTGACGAGCTGCGGGTGCCGTGCGGCGCGCTACTCGATCCGGATCGTCTCGCGCTCGCTCCGCCGATCCGTCGTCGACCGCGCGTCGGCGTCATCGATCCGCTGAAGCCAGAAGTCGAGGATCGCCCGAAACCCCAGGAGCTGCTCGCGCCCGGCGTTGCGGAAGTGCGTCCCCGCCTCGCTCGGCATCACGCGCCCGACCATCGATCGCCCGCGCTCGCGAATCCCCGGCGAGCCCTCGAGCCGCTGGAGCCGCGCCTCGAGCTCGGCGATCCGGTCTTCGGCGCCGGCCGTGCCCGCGCGGCGCGTGCTTCCCGGCGCCGCGCCTGCCGTCGACCCCGCCCCGGGCCGTGCCGCCGCCCGCGGCTGAGCGACACCCTTCGGTTCGGTCATCGTCGTCCTCCTCGGTTGCCGGCCTTCGCCGGGGCTTCGAACTCGATCCGCAGCTTTCCACCGTCCATCCGCGCGCTCCGCGTTGGTGCGTCGATCAGCGCGCGCGGCAGCATCAGCGTCCTTCGCCAGCCCCCAACGTGGAGCACGAGCTCATCGGAGCGCCGCGACACCTCGAGGTCCTCGCGATCGGTGAACGGCAGCTCGACCTGCAGGACATACGTCCCGTTCTCGCGGTGGACCCGATATGGCTGGCCGCGGTAGTTCACCGCGGTTGGATCCTCCGCGCCGTAGAGCGCCGTCGCGATCTCGCGCAGCGCGTCGAGCCCCACCATCTCGTGGTCGAACTGCGGCACCGTCCGAACGGGGACCGGAGCGAACTCCTGCTCGACGATCGGGAGGTATCGCTGCTGGGTCTCGCGGAGCCCCGCGAAGTACGGCCCGGCGTCCGGCGGCAGCACGCGGTTGCAGATGACCATGTCGCTCGGGTAGCCGAACAGGTGGAAGTACGTGAACGACCGCCGCGCCTCGGCAACGGACAGCTTCTCCAGGGCGAGCGTGATCCGGACGGACGTCTGGTCCGGGTCGCTGAGGAGCCGGGGCACCTCGCCGAGCCGGTCGAGCAGCCGCTCGGCTGCCGAGAAGACCTCCTCGCCGGGAACGGGGACGCCAAGGACGCGCTCCAGCATCGGCCGGCCGAACCTCGTCACGCGCCGTCCGATCGGCGCGATCCGCTCGATCCACCAGCGGCTCGCGTCCGGCAGGGAGAGAAGCCGCAGCGTCTCGCCGGTCGGTGCCGCGTCGACGACGACTACGTCGTAGCGACCCGACTCGACGTGGTCCGTGATCCACAGGAGGTTGCCGAGCTCGTCCATCCCCGGCAGGACGGTCATCTCCTCCGCCATCACCTCGTCGAGGCCCCGCCACGCGAACAGCTCGCTGACGTACGTCTCGATCGTCTTCCAGTAGCGGGCGATGTTGAAGTAGACGTCCGGTTCCTGGCCGTCGAGGTTCGGTGCGATTCGCGTCGGCTCCGGCCCGAGCGGGACGTCGAACGCATCGGCAAGGCTGTGGGCGATGTCCGTCGACAGGACGATCGTCCGAAGGCCGCGCTCGGCGCACCGAAGCGCCGTCGCCGCGGCGATGCTCGTCTTGCCGACGCCGCCCTTGCCGGTGTACAGGAGGATTCGCGTCACGGCTGGCCCACGCTCGAATCGATGCGCTGAATCGCGGGCATCCTACTGCGATCGCCCGATCGGGCCCGACGGGGCCGCGGCCCCTCAGCGCAGCGCCCGATCCGGCCGGGGCCCGCGATTGCGCCGCGTCTGAAATGCCGATCGACGCACGCCGGGCCCCGCCGCTCAGGTCCGATTCATCTCCCTGCGTCAAGGATTCGGCATGGGACACACGCCGAACCCGACGGGCACGCATCCGCGATGCGTGCGCCGACCCTGAGGCGCGCAGCTGCCGGGGGGCGTGACAGGGAACTGACACCGCGGCTCTTTGGCGCGCTCGTCGCCGGCAAGCTCGCCGGTCGCGCGTCGCGACTGCTGCACCGCGGTGGCGGGACGTCCCTGCCCGGCGTCGTCGCCCGGTATGTCGCGCCGGACGTCCTCGCCGAGGTCCGGCTTGGCGCCGGCGTGCGGACGGTCCTCGTGACCGGCAGCAACGGCAAGACGACGACATCGCGATTCACGACGGGATTGCTGCGCGGCGAGGGGATCCACGTCGCGACGAACTCCGCCGGTGCGAACCTCGTCCAGGGCGTCACGTCCATGGTCGTCGAGGCCGCGGAGCTCCGCGGTCGGATCCGGAGCGGGGTGCTCGTCGGCGAAGTGGACGAGGCGGCCGTCGCGCCGGTCGCGTCCCAGATTCCGCCCGACGTCCTCCTCGTCACGAACCTCTTCCGCGACCAGCTGGACCGGTTCGGCGAGCTCCACGCCGTCGCGCGAGCGCTCGAGGGCGTCGCGAATCGGCTCCCGTCCGCTTCGACGTGGATCGTCAACGCCGACGATCCGCTCGTCGCATCGCTTGCGTCCGATCGGGCCGGGAAGCGGCTGACCTTCGGGTTCGACCTCGATCGGTCGACGGATTCGATCACCCGCGCGGCTGACACGATTCGCTGCCCGCGATGCAGCTCCGACCTCGTGTACGAGCGCGTCTACCTGAGCCATCTCGGCGACTATCGATGTCCGAACTGCCACTTCGCGCGCCCGCCGTTGGACGTCGCCGTGGTCGGCCTCGAGACGCCGGCGATCGACCGGACGGAGGTGACGCTCCGCACGCCCGCCGGCGAGCTCTCGGTCTCGATCCCGCAGGGCGGCATCCACATCGCCTACGACGCCGCGGCCGCGGTCGCGATCCTCGTCGCGCTCGGAACGCCGCTTCGAAACGCCGTCGCGTCGTTCGCCGCCGTCTCGCCGGCGTTCGGCCGCCTCGAGCGCGTCCGCGCCGGCGAACGCGACATCATCCTCGGCTTCGTCAAGAACCCAACCTCGTTCAACACGACGCTCAACAGCCTCCTGCCGCACAACGAGCCGCGCCACCTGCTGCTCGCGATGAGCAGCTCGCTCGTCGACGGCGAGGACTTCGCGTGGCTGTGGGACGTCAACCTCGAGGCGATTGCGTGCCGGCTCGAGCACGTGACGGTTTCGGGGACCCGCGCCGACGAGCTCGCCAACCGCCTGAAGTACGCCGGCGTTGACGCGTCGATCACCGAGGCGGTCGCGGAGCCCGAGATGGCACTCGAGCGCGCCCTGGCCGCGCTGCCCGCCGGTGTGCCCCTCGTGATCCTCGCCGGCTACACACCCACGATCGGACTGCGCCAGGCGATGGAGCGGCGC
>DASWSI010000128.1:0-4736 GCA_036402715.1 Candidatus Limnocylindrales bacterium | reverse complement strand
TCGTCGGGCTGGGACTGTCGGTCGCCGTTTCGGTTGGCGTGGCGGTCGCGATGGACCGGTTCGCGATGGTGCGGCGCGCGCTGGAGCCGCTCCTCGTCGCGTCGCAGACCGTGCCCGTCGTGGCGATCGCGCCGCTGCTCGTGCTGTGGTTCGGCTTCGGGCTCGCCCCGAAGATCTTCATCGTCGTCCTGGTGACGTTCTTCCCGGTGACGATCGCGTTGCTCGACGGGTTCGGGGCGGCGAGCGGCCCGGCGACCGACGTGCTGCACTCCTACGGCGCATCGCCCCGGCAGGTGTTCTGGAAGCTCCGCTGGCCGGCGGCATTGCCGTCGTTCTTCACGGGGTTGCGCATCGCGGCGACGTACGCGGTGATCGGCGCGGTCTTCGGCGAGTACGTCGGCGCGTACGAGGGGCTCGGGATCTGGATGCAGCTCTCGCAGAACGCATTCCGGACCGACCTCGTGTTCGCGGCGATCCTCCTCGCCGCGCTGCTGAGCATCGGGCTGTTCACGCTCGTCGTCGCTGCGGAACGGCTCGTGATTCCGTGGTACGCGGCGTCGCGACGCGCGGGTTGACGCGGCCGGCCGTCCTGCGCGGCGCAGCGGCATCTCGGCCCCGCCCACTTCGGCCGCGCAAGTCCTCTCAAATTCCGCTGTGGGATCCCGGTGAGAAGAACGGGTCCTCGCGTCGTGCACGGCGAGTGCTCCCGGTCACCCCTGCCCCTTGCTGACCCGCGCGCGAGTGGCGTTTGAGAGGAAGAGCCGGGCTTCGCGGCCTGCCCGTTTCCCTCAGCTGTGCACGTGGTGCGCGCGAGACCGTGGTGTCGAGTCAGATGCGGTGTTTCGCGCGAATCCGAGAAGAAACCGCGGCCGACTCGTGCACGACGCGCTCCCGCGACCCGGCGGAGCCTTCGCTCGTGCGCACCGGGTGAGCATTTGCGAGAAACGGGGACGAAACGCCGACACGACCCGCGCACCAGGCCCGAAGCACGCCGCGTGGAACGACCAGCGACGGCGCGGCGGCCGCCTTGCGACAATGCCGCCGCCATGACGAAGCCGCGCACGCTCGTCTTCTTCCCCGAGGGGGCGTACGGGCCGACGAACAACTGTGTCGGCATCGGCGACGTGCTGAGGCGGCGCGGCCACCGGGTCGTCTTCGTGGTCGAGGAGTCGTTCGCGGGCACGCTCGCGGCGAAGGGCTTCGAGGAGCGACTCATGCGGCTCGGCCCGAAGCCGGCTGTCGAGGAGGCTCCCGGCCAGTTCTGGATCGACTTCATCCGCGACACCGCGCCGGTCTTTCGGAAGCCGACGATCGACCAGCTCGGCGACTTCATCGCGCCTACCTGGCAGGCGCTCATCGACGGCGCGAAGTACGTCGAGCCGCGGCTCCGGGAGATCTTCGGTGAGCTCGAGCCCGACGTCATCGTCCAGGACAACGTCGTCGGCTTCCCGGCGGTGGTGACGGCGGGCCGGCCGTGGGTTCGGATCGTCAGCTGCAATCCGGCCGAGATCAAGGACGACGCCATCCCGCCGTTCTCGAGCGGCTATCCGGTCGCCGACCGAACGGATTGGCCCGCGTTTCTCGAGGAGGTCGACCGGACGCACCGCGACATGTGGCGCGACTTCGACGCGTTCATGCACGACAACGGTGCGCCACCCCTCACGTACGGCGACCGCGGCCCGGACTTCATCCACGAGTCGCCATTCCTGAATCTGTACCTCTACCCGGAAGCCGCCGACTACCGGAGGGAGCGACCGCTCGCCGCGACGTGGCACCGCCTCGACTCGTCCGTCCGCGCGGCGGATGCCGAATGGCACCTCCCACCCAACCTCCGCGGCGCCGATGGAGCCCTCATCTACCTGTCGCTCGGCAGCCTCGGCTCGGCGGACGTGGGACTCATGCAGCGGCTCGTCGACGTCCTGGCCGGGACGGAGCACCGCGTCATCGTCTCGAAGGGCCCGCTCGCGGACGAGATCCACCTCGCCGACAACATGACCGGCGAGTCGTTCCTGCCCCAACCGGCGATCCTGCCGCAGGTCGATCTCGTCATCACCCACGGCGGCAACAACACGGTCACCGAAGCGTTCCACCACGGCAAGCCGATGATCGTGCTGCCGCTGTTCTGGGACCAGGTCGACAACGCCGAGCGCGTCGCCGAAGCGGGCCTCGGCGTGCGGCTCCCGGCCTACGACTTCGAGGACGAGGAGCTGACGAGCGCGATCTCCACGCTCCTCGGCGACGCGGGCCTGCGGGACCGGCTCACGACGATGGCGGCGGATATCCGCGGCAGGTCCGGCACGACGAAGGCAGCGGATCTCATCGAACGACTCGCGACGACCCGCGCCCCGGTCACGAACGCGACCAGCGCGGCGTGACCGTTCCGCCGCTCAGGTCCCGCGCTCGCGCCCGGCGCCAACCCGGGGCACAATCACCGTCCGAGCAGCGCAGCCGTTAGAGCCGCCCCGAACCGGGCGAGGAGGATCCGGCGTGACCGACACCCTCGAGCGCGTCAAGACGCACCAGCAGTTCATCGGCGGCGAATGGGTCGATTCGGCTTCAGGCGAGACGCTCGCCGTCGAGAATCCCGCCAACGGCGAGACGATCGCGAATGTCCAGGCCAGCGGGACGGAGGACGTGGACCGTGCCGCCAAGGCGGCCGCGAAGGCGTTCGAGTCGTGGCAGAACACGACGCCGCAGGATCGGAGCCTCCTGCTCCTCAAGCTCGCGGACGCGATCGAAGCCCGCGCGGACGAGATGGGACGCCTCGAGAGCCGGAATGCCGGCAAGCCGCTGGGTGCCGCGATCGACGAGATCCCCGTCGTCGTCGACAACATCCGGTTCTTCGCGGGTGCCTGTCGCGTGATGGAGGGCAAGGCCGCCAACGAGTACCTCGCCGGCCACACGTCGCTGATCCGCCGCGACCCGATCGGGGTCGTCGCATCGATCGCGCCGTGGAACTACCCGATCCTCATGGCCGGTTGGAAGATCGGGCCGGCGCTCGCGGCGGGCAACACCGTCATCCTCAAGCCGTCGGCGCGGACGCCGCTCACCGCGCTGATGCTCGGCGAGATCGCGGCGGACATCCTGCCCCCCGGCGTCCTGAACGTGATCACCGGGACCGGCGAGGCGATCGGACCGGCCCTCGTGACCCACCCGGACGTCGCGATGATCTCGCTGACCGGCGACACCGCGACCGGCAAGAGCATCGTCAGGCTGGCCGCGGACCGGATGAAGCGGCTCCACATGGAGCTCGGCGGCAAGGCGCCGGTCCTCGTGTTCGACGACGCGGACATCGATGCGGCCGCGGAGGTGATCCGCTCCGCCGGATACTGGAACGCGGGCCAGGACTGCACGGCCGCGACGCGCGTCATCGCCGGGCCGAAGGTCTACGACAAGTTCGTCTCGGCGCTGTCCGAGCAGGTCGGCTCCATCAAGTGGGGCGACCCGGCCGAAGGCGACGGCATCGAGATGGGCTCGCTCATCGCGCGCGGCCACGCCGACAAGGTCGAGGGCATGGTCGACCGGGCGCGGAAGGGCGCCGAGGTCGTCGTCGGTGGCAAGCGTCCGGACCGGCCGGGCGCGTACTTCGAGCCGACCGTCATCGCGGGCCCGGACCAGAAGAGCGAGATCGTCCAGGACGAGGTCTTCGGGCCGGTCGTCACGGTCCAGCGCTTCTCGGACGAGGAAACGGCGATCAAGTGGGCCAACGACGTCCGGTTCGGGCTCGCGGCGTCCGTCTTCACGTCGGACATCGGGCGGGCGATGCGCGTCGCCAAGGCGATCCAGTTCGGGACCGTCTGGATCAACGAGCACTTCACCCTCGCGTCCGAGATGCCGCACGGCGGCTTCAAGGAGTCCGGCTGGGGCAAGGACCAGTCGATGTACGCCATCGAGGACTACACCGTCGTCAAGCACGTGATGATCAAGACGTAGCAGTCGCCGGTTTGAACGACGCGGTCTCGACGGCCGTCGGCGCGCGCCGACGGCCGTTCCGTTTGGGCACCGAATGCCGGAGCTGACGTTCGCCGCGGTTGCCGCGATCGTCGGCGCCATGCCGCGCGAGGTCGTGTCGGAGGCGCGGTGGTTCGGCGGCAAGGGCGCGGCCGTCGCCTCGATCGTCCTCGAGGAGGGCTTCGACCTCGGTGTTGGCGCGGCGCTCGCCGTCGTCGAGGTCACCGATGAGGGCGGCTCGCGCGGGCGCTACACGCTTCCGATCGCGACTGGGGAGGGCGGCCTCGTGGCTGCCCGAGACGGCGCCGGCACCTGGCGGGCGCTCGCCGTCGCCGTGGCGGAAGGCCGAACGATCCCGTCGCTGCCGCGTCGCGCGGGTGGCGCGGCGGGTCCCGGGCGAGCGACCGCGGCGCTCGTCTGCCGGCCGGCTTCGGCGATGCGGGCGATCGCCGGAGACGCGACCGCCATCGGCGCCCTCGGGGAGCGGCCACTCGGCGTCGACCAGTCGAATACCTCTGTCGTGCTCGGCGACGCCCTCCTCCTCAAGGCGTATCGCCGCCTCGAGGTGGGCCTGAATCCCGATCTCGAGCTGACGGCCTATCTCTCGGAGGAGGTCGGTTTCGAAGCCGTTCCGCGGCTCGCCGGCTTCGTCGAGCTCGTGTCATCGGCCGGCACGTCGACCGTGGCGCTGCTCCAGGAGTTCGTCGCCGGAGCCGCGGACGCGTACGAGGCGACGGCGGAGCAGCTGGCAGCCTGGATGCTCTCGCCCGGTTCCGTGACGGTCG
>DASWSI010000127.1:0-3903 GCA_036402715.1 Candidatus Limnocylindrales bacterium | reverse complement strand
CCCTGGAACGGAACGTCGAACCCGACCTCGACGATCTGGTAGTCCGGGCCGCAGATCGCCTCGGAGATCGCGACGACCCACGGGTGGGTCACGAGGTCGACGAACCCGCGGTAGTCCTGCGGATGGACCTCGACGTACCAGCGCCGCGGTCCACGGCCCACCGCGCCGCGCGGCCGCTGGATCGCGGCCCAGAAGGCGGTCATCATGTCTTCCCGGAGCTGCTCGACCCAGTCCCGGGTGAATGCGCCCTTGAGGGCGGTGATGCCGTCGCGGTTCAACGTCTCGACGTGCGACGCGACGTCGTAGGTGGCCTGGCGTTCCATCGTCGTCATGGCGGGACTCCCGAATCTCGTCCAGCGGTCGCCGCTAGCCTACCAAGCCTGCGGGAGAAGTCGATTCTCGCGGGGGTCGGGCGAGGACCGGTGGCGGCACCCCGTTCGCGGCGCAAGGGAGGCAGGAGCGGGCATGACGAACGGAACGAATCGCGCCGGGCAGGCGCCGCGCGCCGCCGGACCGCGCGGCGCCGGGCCGCGGGGCGTCCGACCGTCTCCCGCCCGGCGCGCCGCTCACGTGCCACCGGACGAGCAACCGCTGGTGACCGTCCCCGTCGAACCGGACATCCTTGCCATTCCGGACCTCGGACTCGAGCGGCGCCGGCCCGAGCGGAAGCGGGTGGTGATCGTGGGAGCGGGGCTCGCCGGGCTCGTCGCCGCGTTCGAGCTCAAGCGCGAGGGGCACCACGTCACCGTGCTCGAGGCGCAGAACCGCGTCGGTGGCCGGATCTACACGCTGCGCAACTTCGCGCCGGGGTTGTATGCCGAGGCCGGCGGGATGCGGATCCCGCGGGCCCACGACCTCACGCTGAAGTACTGCGACCTGTTCGGACTTCCGCTTCGGCCGTTCGTCATGGGCAACCCGAAGGCGCTCGTCCATCTCGGCGGCCTGCGGATGACGAAGGAGGAGGCGGATCGCGACCCGGGACGGCTCCCGTTCACGCTCGAGGAGCGCGAGCGCGGCCGGACGGCGGACGCGATGTGGGAGGCCGCGATCGGCGACCTGCGGGCGATGGTCGCCGCGGACCGAGAAGCCGCGTGGAACCACATCGTCACGGAGTACGACCAGTTCTCGCTCTACGAGTTCCTCCGCCACAAGGGCTGGTCGCGCGGCGCGATCGAGTACTTCACGGTGCTGAACTTCCTCGAGGCGGACATGCACAACTCGCTCGTCGAGATCCTCCGCGAGGATTTCGGTGGCGCGTACGTCGATATGCAGGAGATCGCCGGCGGGATGGACCTGCTGCCGACTGCCTTCTTCGCGGCCCTCGACGACGAGGTCCGGCTGGGCGCGAACGTGTTCGCGATCGACCAGGAGCCGGACGGCGTCAACGTCCACTACAAGACCGAATCGGGGCGCTTCAGCGCTCGCGGCGACTACGCGATCATCACGATCCCCTTCTCCGTCTTGCGGACGGTCGAGGTCGTCAAGCCGTTCTCGCCGGCGAAGCAGCGGGCGATTCGCCAGCTCAACTATCACGCCTCGACGAAGATCCTCTTCCAGGTCCGGCACCGGTTCTGGGAGGAGGACGACGGCATCTTCGGTGGTGGGACCGTCACGGAGCTCCCGATTCGCCGGCTGAACTACCCCACTCCGGACCCGTCGACGAGCCGCGGCGTCCTGCTCGCGAGCTACACCTGGGGCCAGGACGCGCTCCAGTGGGGCGCGATGGACGAGGAGACGCGACTCGAGGAGGCCCTCGACGACGTCGCCTCCATCCACCCCCGGATCCGCGAGGAGTACGAGGGTGGGGCGTCCCACGCCTGGTACAGCGACCGCTGGGCGCGCGGCGCGTTCGCCATGTTCGCGCCGGAGCAGCAGACGGACCTGCAGGCGGACATTGTCCGGCCGGAGGGCAGGATCCTCTTCGCGGGCGAGCACTGCTCGCTGTACCACGCGTGGATCCAGGGCGCGCTCGAATCCGGGATCCGGGCCGCCAGGGCGATCCACGAGGCGCCGGCAGCGGACGTCGCCCTTCCCGCGTAGCGCGCCGCCGGTCCTCGGCCGCGGCGCGACCGAGCGGCGTGGTTGCTCAGCCGCGGCGTGGCGGCGAGACGCGGTCGACCACCTTGATCGCGACGACGCCCGCGGCGATGAAGCTCGCGACGCCGAAGCCCGCGAAGACCCACCAGTACCTCGCCAGCTGCTCTGCGATCGCCACGTCCGCGACGGACACGACGGCGTGGAACTGCTGCGCGACCGGGACGGCAATCGGGAACGCGATCGCGAGCGCGAGGAAGGTCAGGCCGGCGGTCCCGAGCCCGAAGACGACGACGCCTCCGATGATCCCGATGACGATGTTGGCGGCGACGTCGGCGGCGACGCCGCGCGAGCCCTCGCCCCTGTCTCCGAACGATGCGGTCATGATCGAGCTCCAGTCCGGTTGTCGGTTCGGACGGCTTTCGCGCCCGTGACCTCACCTTCGGGCTCGGGGCGGTTCCACGCCATCGTCAAGCGGCCGTCGGCTACGCGACGGGAGTAGACGCGAAATGGGACGCGACCGAGTCGGCCGCGTCCCATCGTTGTCCGGGCGGGAGCCCGATGAGCGTCAGGCGGCGGAGCTCACGCCCGCGATCTGGAGCAGCGACGCGGCCGCATCGATCGGCGTGGCGAACCCGAGGCCTTCGGCGCTCGAAGCCATGGCGGTGTTGATCCCGACGACCTGGCCTGCGGCGTTGAGGAGCGGGCCGCCGCTGTTGCCCTCGTTGATCGCCGCGTCCGTCTGGATGAGGCCGGTGAGATTCACGACGGTTCGCGACGAGGGGTCCGCGACCTGGATATCCCGATTGAGGCCGGAGACGATGCCCTCCGTCACGGTGTCGGTGTACTGGCCGAGGGGGCTGCCGATCGCGACCGCCGTCTGCCCGACCTTGATCGACGCCGAGCTGCCGATGGACGCGGCCGGAAGGCCCGTCGCGTCGACCTTGATGAGCGCGAGATCGTGGTCCGAGGAGACCTTGACGACCGTCGCGTCGTAGGTCGTGCCGGCCGTCGTCTTGACGCTGAGGCTGGTCGCGCCGTTCACGACGTGCGCGTTCGTGAGGATGTAGCCGTTCGAGCTGACGATGACGCCGGAGCCGATGGCCGTCCCGCTCGCGCTCGAGCCGCCGAACCGACCGACGCCCGTCTGCGTCACCTGAACCGTGATCGTGACCACGGACGAGCGAGCGACCGCGATCATCCCGGTCAGGTCCTGTCCCTGGGTTGTGACCATCGCGACGGTCTGACCGGTGCCGCTCGCAGCGGCGGGAGCCGTCGCAGCGGGCGTGGAGGCTGTCAGGACCGCAACGGTCGAGGCCGAGGCGAGGCCCGCGGCAAGGAGCGCCGCGGCGAACGTGCCGGCGGCACCGGACAGTCGGCGGCGTCGGCGAGGTCCGGCGCCCTGGTCCGGCGTGGCTGCTCGCGTGTCGCGCGCCGCGATCCCGGTGTCAGGGTCGGTCGCGGTGCCGGCGAAATGGTCGTTGGTCGCGAAATGATCGTCGTAGTCGTGCGGATCCATGGTTCGAATCTCCGGGCTTCCGAGCGCTGGCTTGAACATTGGAGCCAGTCTCGGCCGGAGACCCTTTCCGTCCGGTTACGACGCCGAACGCGGTTGCGCGCGCGTCCGCCGAGAGCCGCCGAACCGCGTTGCGGATACCCGCCGCGCCGGCCCTGAAGGCCCGACGACCCGGTGTAACCCGACCGAAAGAGTGCCGACGCGAACGTGGCGGCATGCAAACCCTCTGGCGTCCTGCCGCCGCCGCATCCGTGCCGTTCTTCCGTCGCGGCGTCCCGAGCTTCATTGCCATCGGACTCGTCAGCACGGCGGCGTTCGTCGTCCTCTACACCGTCCTCCGGACGGAGATGCCG
>DASWSI010000126.1:0-2852 GCA_036402715.1 Candidatus Limnocylindrales bacterium | reverse complement strand
TCCGGCGATGCTGCCCACTCCGCGGCCGTTCCGCGCGACGCCGCGAAGTCGCGGAGGTCGATGCCATACGCGGAGATCGTTGCGGGCGAGACGCCGCGCTCGACGCGGAGGTAGGTCAGGAACTCCTCGATCGTCCGGTCGAGTGCCGGCGGCGCTTCGGTGACCACGGCGTCACGTCGAGGCGAGGAGCTCGCCACGCCAGCTCTCGGCTCGGTCGAGCAGCTCGCGGGCGGATGCGATCGCCGCCGTCCCCGGCCGCGCGTCCGCCGCCGCCACCGTGATTCCGGTGCCGTTCCCCGACGCCACCCCACCGAGCATCTGCGCGAGCTCGACGACGCGTCCCTCGCGATCGAGCCTGGCCACCTCCGTCACGGTTCGGCCGTCCCGCTCGCGCTTCCCGATCTGGAAGTGCGCGTCGGCGTACGCCGCGATCTGGGGGAGATGCGTCACGCACAGGACCTGGTGGCGCCGCGCCAGGGCCCAGAGGCTGCGCCCGACCGGGTCCGCGCTTCGGCCACCGATCCCCGTGTCGACCTCGTCGAAGACGAGGGTCGGCGTGTCGTCGACCTCGGCGAGAACCTGCTTGATCGCGAGGGCGACCCGCGACAGCTCGCCACCCGACGCGATCCGGGCGAGCGGCCGCGGCGGCTCGCCGGGGTTCGGGGCGAGGCGGTAGACGACCTGGTCGATGCCGGCCGAATCGAAGGCGAGTGCGTCGCCGCCCACCTCCACGGCAGCCTCGTCGGGTCCGGCGGGCCGACGCCCGAGGGCAACGTCGAAGACGTTCGGTGGGAAGCCGAGTGCCTCGAGCACGCCGCCCACCGCCGCAGCAAGGCGACCGGCAGCGGTTGCCCGAACGTCGGACAGCGTCGCGGCAACGGCGGCGACCTCGGCAAGAAGCGCCGCGTCCTGCCCCTGGCGGCGCGCACGCTCCGCATCGAGCCCGCGCAGTCGGTCCGCCTCCGCAGCCGCCCGCTCGCCGTGCGCGAGGACCGCGGCCTCGTCGTCACCGAACCGCCGCTCCAGACCGAAGATCACCGACAGCCGTTCCTCGAGCCGCGCGAGCGCCGCGGGATCGTGGTCGACGTCCTCGGCGAGCGACCGGGCCTCCGACGCGACGTCGTCGATCTCCGCATCGAGCCCCGCGAGGCGCGAGGCCAGCGGCTCGAACCGCGGGTCGAGCCGGCCGATCGCCCGTGCCTCTCGCGACGCCACCGCGACGATGTCACGGGCGCCGCCGCCTTCCGCCGTCAACGCATCGACGACCGCCGTGCTGCCGCGAGCGATCGCCTCGGCGTGCTGCGCCGTCGCGAGCCGCGCCTGGATCTCCGCCGCCTCGCCGACCTTCAGCCGCGCCGCCGCGATCTCCGTCGCTTCGTGCTCGAGCAGCTCGAGCCGGCGAGCGAGCTCTCGCGGATCGAGGGCGAGCTCGTTCATTGCCGCGCGGTTCGAGCGCCAGCGCGCGACGGCATCGGCAACCGCGGCGCGCTCCGCCTCGTGGCCACCGAACGCGTCGAGCAGATCGCGCTGCCACCGCTCGTCGAGCAGCCGCTGCTGATCGTGCTGGCCGTGGATCTCGACGAGCGGCCCGACCGCATCGGCGAGCCGCGCCGCGGTGACGGCCTCGTCGTCGAGGCGGGCCGTGGAGCGCCCGGACGCGGCCACCTCACGAACCGCGATGAGGGGCTCCGGGATGCGATCGAAGAGCGCCTCGACGCGCGCGGCCTCCGCCCCGTGGCGAACGAGGGTCGTGTCCGCGCGCGCCCCGAGCGCGAGGCCGAGCGCATCGATGAGCAGGCTCTTGCCCGCGCCGGTCTCGCCGGTGATGACGTTCAGCCCGGGGGCGAGCTCGAGCCGCAGCCGGTCGATGAGGGCGAGGTCCGTGACCGACAGCTCGAGAAGCCTGCCGGCGCGTTCGATCGGGTCGCGATCCGTCACGACGGCAGCAGCTCGACCTTGTGCCGCACGAGGTCCCAGAACGGCTTCGAGCCCTTCGGCTCGACGAGCCGGGTGGGCCTCTCGACGGCCCGGACCTCGACGACGTCACCAACCTCGATCCGGAGATCCTCGCGGCCATCCACGCTCACCAGCGCCTCGTTGGCATCGACGACACGGCAGCGGATCGTCTGGTGGGCGCCGACGACGACGGACCGGATCGCGGACAGGTAGCCGGCGATCGGCGTCAGGACGAGGTTGCGGGCGCGCGGGTCGACGATCGGGCCGCCGGCCGAGAACGAGTAGCCAGTCGAGCCGGTCGGGCTGGCGACGACGAGGCCGTCCGCGATGAACGTCGCGAGGTGTGAGCCCGCGATCTGGACCTCGAGGCGGCAGACCCGCGCGAGCGCGCCACGAGCGACGACGACGTCGTTGAGGGCCGTGTGGACGTACCCGTCCGCCTCGCGGCCGCCGGGCAGGATCTGCGCCTCGAGCGACATCCGCTCGTCGATCCGGTAGTCGCCGACGACGATCTGCTCGAGAACGGCCTCGAGCTCGTTCGCCTCGACCTTCGACAGGAACCCCACCTTCCCGAGGTTCACGCCGAGGATCGGCGTGTCGACCTTGGCGACGGCCCGCGCCGCCCGAAGGAACGTCCCGTCGCCGCCGAGGACGACGAGCGCATCCGTCGTCGGGAGCTCCGCGCAGAGGCGCTCGTAGTCGCCCGACGGCTCCGCCCAGTGGTCGACGCCACGGACGCGAGCCCACCCCGCCGCGCGCTCGCGGAGCTCGATCGCGGCCTCGTTCGTGGGGTTGTACGCAAAGCCGAGCCGCCGCATCGTCATCCCGCGACGATCGCCGCGAACCGCTCGTCGAGCGCGTCCGGAGACGCCGAGGCCGCCGGGCGCCCGACGGCG
>DASWSI010000125.1:0-2079 GCA_036402715.1 Candidatus Limnocylindrales bacterium | reverse complement strand
CGGGAGGATGCTCGATCGCCTCGGCTGGCCGGGGCGGCTGGTTCGGACGACGGATCGCGAAGCCGCGATCGACGGCGCGGACTTCGTCGTCGTCCAGCTCCGCGTCGGCGGGCAGGCGACGCGCCTCGTCGACGAGACGCTGCCGCGGAAGTTCGGCCAGATCGGGCAGGAGACGACCGGCGCCGGCGGCTTCGCGAAGGCCCTTCGCACCGTCCCCGTCGTCCTCGAGCTGGCCGAGCTTGCCGCTCGCCGCGCGGCCCCGGGTGCGTGGGTCGTCGACTTCACGAACCCCGTCGGCATCGTCACCCAGGCGCTGCTCGACGAGGGCCATCGTGCGATCGGCCTCTGCAATGTCGCGATCGGGCTGCAGCGGCGGCTGGCCGCCCATTTCGGCGTCGAGCCGGATCGGGTCGAGCTCGAGCACGTCGGCCTGAACCACCTGAGCTGGGAGCGCGCCGTCAAGGTCGACGGCGTCGATCAGCTGCCGAAGCTGCTCGACGGTGATGCCGCGTGGGTCGCGAAGGAGGCCGGATTCCCGGTCGAGCTCGTCCGGACGCTGCGCGCCATTCCGTCCTACTACCTCCACTACTACTACCTGACGGACGAGGTCTTCGCGTCGCAGCGCGAAGGCACGACGCGGGCCCGCGAGGTGATGGACATCGAGGCGAAGCTCCTCGAGATGTACCGCGATCCGTCGCTGGTCGAGAAGCCGAAGCTCCTCGAGAGCCGCGGCGGCGCGTTCTACAGCGAGGCCGCGGCGCAGCTCATCGCCTCGCTCCACGATGGCGCGGGCGATGTCCAGGTCGTCGACGTCCGCAATGACGGCGCGCTGCCGGATCTGCCGGACGATGCCGTCGTCGAGATTCCCGCGAGGATCGACCGCGACGGCGCCCATCCGTTGCAGCTCGCGCCGCTCGGGCCGGAGATGCACGGCCTCGTCGAGCAGGTCAAGGCGTACGAGCGGCTGACCATCGCCGCCGCGAAGAGCGGCGACACGGCGACCGCACTCCGCGCGCTCCTCGCGAATCCCCTCGTCGCGCAGTGGCCGATCGCGGTCCCGCTGCTCGACGCGCTGCTCGAGGCGAACGTGGGGTTTCTGCCGGCATTCTTTCCGCAGGGCGCGCCGGCGCGGAGCTGACCCGAGAAGCGGCGGGGGCGGTGCCGCGCGGCGGACGCCGGCATCGGGAGCTACTTCTTCGCGGGCATGCTCCGGCCGTTCGCGAATGCGCGCTCGAGCCATCCCTCGAGCGCCCCGTCGTCGGCGACGATCGAAGGCGGCACGATCGCGAACGCCTTCATCGGCCGGCCGGGCATCGGGGCGAACGGAGCTGACCCGTCGACCGCAAGCAGCTCGTCACGATCGGCGTCGTTGAGACGGACGACCCAGTGGTGCTCGAACAGCCCCGTCACCATGTTGCCGCCGATGAATCCCGCCGGGTAGCCGAACATCTTTCGCTGCGTGACCTCGGGGTGGCGGCCCATGACCTCGCCGAACCGCGCGACGAGCTCAGGCGGCGACTTCTCCATGGCGGCGTCTCACTCGTCCGCGAGGTTCGAGCCCAGCCAGCGCGCGGCCTCGTCGACGCTCATCCCCTTGCGCGCCGCGTAGTCCTCGAGCTGGTCGCGCCCGATCCGCCCGAGCCCGAAGTAGTGGGCGTCGGGATGCCAGAAGTAGAACCCGCTGACGGCCGCACCCGGGAACATCGCGAACGACTCGGTCAGGCGAACCCCGGCCCGCTCCTCCGACTCGAGGAGCGTGAGGAGCGTGCCCTTCTCCGTGTGGTCCGGGCAGGCAGGGTAGCCGGGCGCCGGCCGGATCCCCTGGTACTTCTCGTGGATGAGGGCGTCGTTGTCGAGTGCCTCGCCCGCCGCGTAGCCCCAGAACTCGCGCCGGACGCGCTCGTGGAGCCGCTCGGCGAAGGCCTCGGCGAGGCGATCGGCCAGCGCCTTGACCATGATCGACGAGTAATCGTCGTTGGCATGCTTGAAACGATCGGCGATCACATCCTCGCCGATGCCGGCCGTGACAACGAAGGCGCCGATGTAGTCCTGCAGCTTGCTCTCGGCGGGCGCGACGAA
>DASWSI010000124.1:0-2796 GCA_036402715.1 Candidatus Limnocylindrales bacterium | reverse complement strand
GTCCGGCCGCTCCTCGAGATACCGGCCGAGACACGCGATCGCGTCCGTGAATCTGCCCATCCGCCCGAGGAGGAGGCCGCGGTCGCGTTCGTGGTCGGGCTCCGTGGGTTCGACAACGGACAGGAGCTCGACGGCGCCGAGCGCCGCGGACCAGTCGCGCGCCGTGAGGTGGACGGATCGCAGGTTGCGGAGCATCCGGGCGAGGATCTCGCGCCTTCCGACCGCCCGCAGCATCGCCGGATGAAAGAGCACCCCGTCGCCCACGCTGCGGCGCAGGAGCTCCTGGCAGTCGTCCCGGGTGAGCGATCGGCCGCCACCTGCCGGATCGATCAGCGCCCCGGCCGGCGTCCCGACGATGAAGTGCCCGGGCAGCCCGATGCCGTGGAGGCGCAAGCCGATCCGCCACGCGACCTCCAGCTCGACGACCGCGAGGCTGATCGGAAGGCCGATCCGGCGGGTCACGACCAGGTCGAGGAGGCTGTTCGCGGGGTCGTGGTACTCGGCGCTCGTCGGGGCGCGGAAGCCCGCCTCGCGGAAGAGGACGTCGTGCAGCCGGCCGAGCACGCGCTCCGTCGGATCGCCGAGATCGAGCCGCAGGCGGACCCGTTCCGCGAGGCGTTCGAGGATCTCGAGGGTGTCGTCGGGATCGACGTCGGGCCGGCCGTCCGCGGCGATGCACAGCGCGCCGACGGCGAGGTCGATCTCCGGCTCCGGCCGGGCGACGATGCGCGCGAATCGGGCGCGATTGGCGGCCCGCGCCGTGTCGTTCGGTGGCACGATCGGAGTCTAGAGCGGGCTGTTGCAGCACGCCTCGGAGCCGGCCGGGGCAGAGGCGCCGCGGGCGGCATCGCGACCCGGTGCTACGATTTCGGGTAATCCCCTGTGACTTGCTCGGAGATCACGCTCCCCGTGACCCACGCCCACGCCTCCGCGCCGGGCTCGCTGACGCTTCGGCCGGCGCCCGGCGGGCTTCCCGATCCGAATCTTCAACCGCCGAGCATCGCCGAGTCCGGCGATCCGTTCGCTGCGGTCCGGGTCATCGATCTGCTCGCCCGAATCGAGCGCGGCCGAGCGATTCGGCTGGCGGACGTGACGGATCGGCTCAACGCGACGTACCTCGACTGGATCTTCCCGGTCAACGTCGTGAGTGACGTCGCACTCCAGCTGCAGGCCAACTGGATGACGGACTACCGCAACTCGTCCGGCATCGTCGTCGACGAGGGGCCGTACGGTCCCACGATCGAGGTCGAGGATTCGCCGCGCGTCGATCCCTGGATCGTCCGCCAGGCGCAGCGGCAGGCGGCCGAGTGTCGCGAGCGGCTGGCGGAGTTCAGCCGGCGCGATCGGGTGACCGCCGATGGCTGACTCGACGCGCGCGGGCGTCTCCGAGCTCGAGCATCCGCGGTGTCGCCGGCGGGTCCGATCCGTCGATCGGCGACCCGCGACGACCTGACCCCGTCCAGCTCTCGCATCTCTTTCCTCAGGAGCACTTCGAATGACCGTTTCCGATTACGCCACGGACGTCCTCGTCGACGCCGATTGGGCGCAGGCGCATCTCGATGATCACGGCGTCCGCTTCGTCGAGGTCGACGTCGACACGACGGCCTACGAGCAGAGCCACATTCCGGGAGCCGTCGGCTGGAACTGGACGAGCCAGCTGGCCGACGGAATCCGTCGCGACATCGCGTCACGCGATGAGTTCTCCGAGCTCCTCCGCACGTCCGGCATCGCGCCGGACACGACGATCGTCCTCTACGGCGACAACAACAACTGGTTCGCGGCGTGGGCCTACTGGCAGCTCAAGCTGTTCGGGCATCGCGACGTCCGAATCCTCAACGGCGGCCGGAAGTTCTGGCTCGACAACGGCCTGCCGCTGTCGACGGACGTCACGAGCTACGGCGCGACGGACTACGAGCTGCCGGAGCCGGACTTCTCGCTGCGCGCGTTCCGCGACGACATCCTGCCGCGGATCGGCGACGCGAATCTCGTCCTCGTCGACGTCCGGTCGCCGGCGGAGTTCAACGGCGAGATCATCGCGCCCCCAGGCATGAGCGAGACCGCGCAGCGCGGCGGGCACATCCCCGGCGCCGCGTCGATCCCGTGGGCGCAGACGGTCCGCGAGGACGGCACGTTCAAGAGCCGCGAGGAGCTCGCGTCCCTGTACGAGGGCAAGGGCGTCACGCCGGACAAGGACGTCATCGCCTACTGCCGGATCGGCGAGCGCAGCTCGCACAGCTGGTTCGTGCTCCACGAGCTGCTCGGCTACAAGCGAGTCCGAAACTACGACGGCAGCTGGACCGAGTGGGGCAGCATGGTCGGCGTCCCGATCGAGAAGCCGGCGCCCGTCGCGGTCGGCTGATCGCGGGCGGCGGCCGGCCGCGTCCGCGATCAGCGCCTGGCGGCCACGCGGCGCGGCGAAATGCCGCGGCGCGTCGCGGCCGTCAAGTCGTCGGCGGCCGGCCGTACTGCGCCATGACCTCGACGAGCCGTTCGGTCGGAAGCGCGTGCGCCGTGAGGCCGTCCCGGCCGGTCATCGTCGTCGCCCCGAGGAGCGCGTTGAGGATCGCCTCCTCGGTTGCCTCGACGACGGCCTCGATGAGTGGATCAAGGGCGTAGTCGATCACCGTCTGGAGCGTGGCGACGAGGCTGCCGCGCGGCTCGACCTCGGCCGGCGGGATCGCGCGGTTGCCCGTCGCAAAGCAGAGGAACAGGTCGCCTGACGACGTGGCCCCGAGGCCACCGGCCCTCGCGAGCCCGAGGCCCGCGCGCTGCGCGAGGCGGCGGCATTGCGCCGGG
>DASWSI010000123.1:0-5651 GCA_036402715.1 Candidatus Limnocylindrales bacterium | reverse complement strand
GCTGCTCCCGCTCGGCGATTCCGTGCAGGGCGTCACGACGACCGGGCTGCGCTACGAGCTGGCCAACGACCCGCTGGAGGCCGGCCCCGCCCGGGGGCTGTCGAACGTCCGGACCGCCGCCCAAGCGACGGTCTCGATCCGGATCGGCCGCCTGCTCATCGTCGAATCGCCTGCTACATTTTCGGCATGAAGATGCCTGAGCGTGGCGACCCGGCGCCGGAGGTCGCGCTCCCGGACGAGACCGGGACGATTCACCGGCTGTCCGACCAGCGCGGCCGCTGGACGATCCTCTACTTCTACCCGAAGGACGACACGCCCGGCTGCACGGTCGAGGCATGCGAGTTCCGCGACACGAACGACACGATCCGCGAGCGCGGCGCGGAGGTCTGGGGCGTCAGCCCGCAGGACGGCGCGAGCAAGCGGGCGTTCCGCGAGAAGTTCGGGCTGCCGTTCACGCTCCTCGCCGACGTCGACCACGCTGCCGCGGACGCGTACGGGTCGTGGGTCGAGAAGCAGAACTACGGAAAGACGTACTGGGGGACGGCCCGGACGACGTTCCTCGTTGCGCCGGACGGTCGCATCGCGCGTACCTGGCCGAAGGTCAAGCCGGAAGGCCACGCGGCCGCCGTCCTCGAGGCACTCGAGGAAGAGCGCGCGACCGCGACACGCTGACGTCGCCTCGGCGGAGCCGCCGGACAACGACGCCCGTGACCCTGAGCGAGGCTTCGCTCGTGGGGGGAAACGAGCGAAGCCTCTGGCGGATTGTAGACGGAGCCCACATGACTCGAACGCGATCCGCCCGGCCGGTGAAACTCGGTGGTACGCGCTGACGTGACGGCCTCCGACACGACGCCGGCCATCTCGTCTGTCGAAGTCACCCCGAGCGCCCCGGGGGCAGCCCCGCACACGTGGCGGCCGCCTCGGTTCATGGTCATCGCCGCGCACCCTGACGACGCCGACTTCGGTCCGGCTGCCACCGCGGCTCGCTGGATCGACGCGGGATCCGTCGGCTGGCTCGTCTGCTGCACGAGCGGCGACCAGGGCGGCGAGGATCCATTCCAGGACCCCTTCGAGCTCGCCGCGATCCGCGAGCGCGAGCAGCGCGACGCAGCGGCGGTTGTCGGGTACGAGGGCGTCTCGTTCCTTCACCAGCCGGACGGCGCACTCGTGAACGACCTCGCGCTCCGCGAGCTGCTCGTCCGCGAGATCCGCACCTTTCGGCCGGATGCCGTCCTCGCAACGGATCCCGAGGTCGTGTTCTACGGCGACGGCGGCATCAACCACACGGATCACCGGGCCGCCGGGATGGCGGCGGTCGATGCGGTCTACCCCGCGGCGCGCAACCCGATGGCGTTCCCGTGGCTTGCGCGGGACGGCCTGGCCATCCATCGCGTCAAGCGGGTCTACCTCTTCTGGCCCAACGATGCGACGGTCCGGGTCGACGTCAGCGACACGATCGGGCGAAAGATCGATGCGCTCCGCGCCCATGCGAGCCAGATCCGCGAGCCGGCCCAGATCGAGGAGCGGATCCGCACGTGGGCACGGGAGGAGGGGCAGGCGATCGGGGTCGAGGCGGCCGAATCCCTCCGGGTGATCGTCATCGACGACGACGCCGACGAGGGGCCCGAGACGTCCGAAGCGGACGCGGCCGAGGCAACGGCGGAGGCCGCCGCCGCCCAGGCGACCGACGGGGACGGAGCCGGCGCCACGGCGTCCCGGCGCTGACGGGGCGCGAGGAAGCGTCACGCCCGAGCGGCACCGGCGGGTCGGCGGGATTCGGCGTCAGCCCGGACCCAGGAGCAGCGGTCGAAGGCGCGGCCATTCGTTCCAGACCTCCGTCAGCGCGTCGGCGCGGCGACCGAGCGCGGTGATGAGCTCGCCGAGGGTCAGTCCCCGGGCGGCGGTCGAGAGGTATTCGTCGGCAGCGACCTCCACGTCGCGGTACAGCTCGGCCGTCTCCTCTTCGGTCGGCCAGCGCCGGATCCGCATCGGGTCGAGCCCGGCGTAGCCCACCGCGAGCGACAGGTCGCGCTGGCTCGGGATCCGCTCGTCGGACCAGCCGCCGAGCCCGTCGAACCGGTAGCCGAGCGACGACAGCGCGGCCGCGATGTCGCGCTGCTGGGATCGTGTGAACGCGGCCCAGAAGAGATGCTCCGCAGGAAAGATCAGGATGGACGCCTCGATCGACCGCGCGACGATCGCATCGACGAGCTTCGCGAGCGCGAGCTGCCAGCGGCGTCGCTCCTGCGGCTCCGGGCCGGCCAGCTCGTCGACGAGTCCACCGAGGGTCTCGTGGTGGCCGCGGAGCAGGCGGACGATCGGGCGTTCGTCCGCGTCGGCGACGCGCGTCGCGGCGACGAGCACCGCGTCGTCGTCCGGCTCCCGTTCCGGGTCCACCCATTCGCGACCGAGTGCCTCCTCGACCGGCTCCCCGGACACGGGTTGGGTCGCGTCGGATTGCTCGCATTCGTCGAGAGCCCGGCGAGCGGAGGCGCACGCGGCATCGGCGGAATCGGCGGCGATCCGTGACGCCTCCGCCGCGACGGTGAGCCGTTCGATCGTGGCGACAAGCGTCTCGGCCGTCTGCCGCTCGCGCTCGAGCTGGAGCGCCGCGTCGCGTGCGAGGTTGTTGATCCGGTTGATCTCCGAGAGCCAGTCGCGCGCCGCGGCCTCGACGCCGTCCTTCGTCATCGCGGCACCGCGTGACGCTCGGAACTCGTTCTGCGCCGCCTCCTTCGCGGACCGGATGGCGCGCTGGTCGCCGGCGATGGAGGCTCGTTCCGCCGCGGTGATGTGCTCGTCGTACGCGCGGTGCGCGGCGAGAAGCCCGTCGTAGGTCGCGTCCGCGCGCTCCCGGGCGCGTGTCGCGACGGCACATCGCTCCTCCGCTGTCGTCCGCAGGCCCGCGCACGGATCGTCATCGCGAGCGCCGGAAGGCGGACCGAATCCGTTGTCGAGCCTGACAGCGGAGGCAGGCACCTGGGCCGCGAACGCCACGACGCGACCCGCGCCCGCGCTGGACATCGCGTTGATCGCGCTTGCGCCGTTCGTGGCCCCGACGCCTCCGGCGGTACCGGCGTTGGCGCCGTTGTCCCCGCCGTGCGGAAGGCTGTCCAGCGAACCCCGCCATTCCTCCGCCGTGCGTGGCCGCGCCTCGCGAGCGACGAGCACCCCCGAGCCATTGCCCCGAATCGCCTCATCGGCCGTCACGGCGGCGACGCGTCGGAGAGCCGCGAGCGTCCAGTCCGTCTCGGCGTGAATCGGGATCGCGATCGCAGGCGGGCGGCTCGGGACGATCGTCCCCCAGTCCGACGCGATGAGCGACGCCGGGAGGGCGAACGGCGGCAGGTTCGTTGCCGCGGCACGGTCGCGAGCGGCTGCTGCGGCGATGCGCCGGGCGATCGGGCGGCGACGTGCCGGACGGCTCGAGGCGGGATCTCCGGCACCGGCCGGCGGCTCCCCCCGAGACCGAACGATCGTTCGATCTTGCGCCACCAGCTCGGCTGCGTACTCCTCGACGTCGTCGCGATCGCCAGGGCCTCCGGCGGCGGGTTCGGCGAACGTCGCGAACGCATCTTCGGACAGGGTCGCGGCGCGTCGTCGCGGCACGTCGCCGGCGACCATCGTCACCCGAATCGTGCGTGGCGCGGCGGGTCGCGAGCGGATGAGCCCGATGAGGAGGATCCCGGCGGAGACGCCGAACACGAGCCCGAGCGCCAAGAAGGCGAACTCGCTCGCGGTCACGCCTGCATCCTCCTTGGCCGGCCGACCATCGGGGCCGACGTCGCGATTCCCGCGCGTGAGCGTAGCTGCGAGAACGTGCAGCGTCAAATCGCGAATCGTGCGGCGGCGTCGTTTCTGCAAGCGGCGCGAGCGTGATGGTAGATTCGACCCACCGGCGCCACGCCGCTCCCCCTTTTGTCGTCTCCGTCCGCGCTGCGCCACAGAGAGGCACGACCTTCTTGGTCCTCGACCCAAACCAGGACTTCCTCGTCCAGCCGGTCGATGCGTCCTGGCTCCAGTGCAACATCGAGTGCCAGGAGGCATGCCCCGTCGGCACCAACTGCCGGGGCTACCTGAACCTCGCCGCTGAGGGCCGGTTCGAAGAGGGCTACATCCTGTCGCGCGAGCCGAATCCGGTCGCGGCGATGTGCTCGTACGTCTGCTCCGCGCCGTGCGAGCGCGCGTGCCGTCGCGGCGACATCGACCGCCCGCTCGCGATCCGCGCGATGAAGCGGTTCCTCGTGGAGTGGCACGAGGCATCCGGCATCCCGGACGTCATGCCGCACATCGAGCCGCGCGCCGAGCGGGTCGCCGTCGTTGGTGCCGGTCCTGCGGGGATCGCGGTCGCGCGCGAGCTCGCGACGAAGGGCTTCGGGGTGACCGTCTTCGACAGCCTGCCGTACGGCGGCGGGACGATGCTCATCGGCGTCCCCGCGTTCCGCCTCCCGCGGGAGGCGATCGAGATGGACATCAAGCTCGTCGAGCGGCTCGGCGTCCGGTTCGTCTACAACACGACGATCGGCATCGACATCACGTTCGACCAGCTGCAGCGCGACTATGACGCCGTCGCGATCACCGCCGGCGCGATGAACGCCGTCGTCCTCGATGTGCCGGGCTCGGATCTCGAGGGCGTCCAGTACGGCGTCGACTTCATGAAGCTCGCCAACCTCGGCCAGCCGCTGACCGTCGGCCAGGACGTCGTCGTCATCGGTGGCGGCTACACCGCGATGGACTGCTCGCGGACGAGCCTCCGCCACGGTGCGGCCAACGTCGCGATCGTCTACCGCCGAACCCGCTCGGAGCTCGTGGTCGACGAGGAGGAGCTCGGCGAGACGGAGCGCGAGGGCGTCCGGATGGAGTTCCTCGCCAGCCCGATCGAGGTCCTCGGCGAGAACGGCCACGTGACGGGCGTTCGGTTCATCCGGAACAAGCTCGGCGAGCCGGACGCGTCCGGCCGGCGGTCGCCGGTGCCGATCGAGGGCTCGGAGTTCGTCATCAAGGCGGACACCGTGATCCCCGCCGTGTCGCAGTCCGCGGACCTGACGTTCCTGCCCGTCGAGGCAAGCTTCGAGATCAACCGGGGCCGGGTGAAGGTGGATCCCGCGACGTACGCGACGAACGTCCGCGGCGTCTTCGCCTGCGGCGACTTCGTGACGGGGCCCACGACGCTCATCGAGGCCGCCGGCCACGGCAAGAAGTGCGCGTTCGCGATCGACCGGTACCTCTCGGGCCGGACGGACGTCTCCGTCGCCGCGAACGTCAAGATCACGAGCTCCTGGCGGCACGACATGCCGGAGCTGTACGACGTGCTGCCGCGGCAGCACATTCCGATGGCGGCGCTGCCCGCGCGGATGCCCTCGACCCAGCCCGAGATCAACTTCACGACGCCGGTCGAGCTCGGTTACGACGGGACGGCCGCGGTCGCGGAGTCGACCCGCTGCCTGATGTGCAACTACAACATCTGGTTCGACCCGTTCCGCTGCGTCCTCTGCGGCGCGTGCGCGGATGTCTGCCCTGAAGGCGTCATCCACATGGTCGACGTCAACCAGCTGAAGACGGAGGGCCTCCTGCCCGAGATCGAGGAGGCCTACGGCTGGAACCAGGGCGCGGCGATGATCCTCGACGAGGAGCGCTGCATCCGCTGCGCA
>DASWSI010000122.1:0-5585 GCA_036402715.1 Candidatus Limnocylindrales bacterium | reverse complement strand
CGGGGCCGGCCCGCCGCCCCGCCTCGCCGTCATTCGTTGACAGCCGCCCCAGACTCGCTGTCGACGCAGTCACCAGCCGGCGGGAGGAACGCGCAGCTCCATGACGCGAGGCGGATCACGACGAGCGCTCGCCGCGGAAGTGCGGCCGCCGCAGTCACGAGGAACGCGCGACCGATGGGGCTGAGGGACGAGATCCTCGAGCAGCCCGAGGCCGCGAGGCGGCTGCTCGACCAGGGACGCGAACCGATCGAGCGAATCGCGGCCGCGATGCGCGGCCGTGACATCGGCAACGTCGTCATCGCCGCGCGCGGAACCTCGGACCACGCCGCGATCTATGCGCAGTACGCGTTCGGCGCGGCGCAGCACTGGCCCGTCGCGCTCGCGACCCCGTCGCTCATCTCCGTCTACGGCGTCGAGCCGCGCTTCGAGCGCTCCCTCGTCATCGGGATCAGCCAGTCCGGCGAGTCACCCGATGTCATCGGCGTCGTCGCGGCGGCGCGCCGCCAGGGTGCTCCGACGATCGCGGTCACGAACACGGCCGGATCGCCGCTCGCCTCCGCCGCGGAACATGCCATCGATCTCCGGGCCGGCCCGGAGCTCGCGATCGCGGCAACGAAGACCTACACCACGGAGCTGCTGGCGATCGCGCTGCTGTCTGCGGCTCTCGAGCGCGACGACGCCGCGATCGCGGCCCTCGACGCGCTCCCGGGCGCCATGGAGCAAGCGCTCGCGACCGAGCCGGACGTCGAGCGAGCGACGGTTGCGCGGTCCGCGATGGCGGGCTGCGTCGTCCTCGGTCGCGGTTTCGAATACGCGACGGCGCGCGAATGGGCGCTCAAGCTGAAGGAGCTGGCGCGGCTCCTCGCGGACCCGTACTCGGCGGCGGACTTCCAGCACGGGCCGCTCGCGCTGCTCGAGGCGGGGTTCCAGGTCCTCGCGGTCGCACCGTCCGGGCCACCGGCCGCGGATCTGATCGACTTCCTCGCCCGGCTGCGCGACGATTTCCGCGTCGATCTCGTCGTCGTGTCGGACCGCGAGGACGCGCTCGCCCTCGGTGCCGGCCTTCGGCTGCCGATCGGCGTTCCGGATCGCCTCATGCCGATCGTCTCGATCCTGCCCGCGCAGCTGTTCGCGTATCACCTCGCGCGTGCGCGCGGCCTCGATCCCGACGCCCCGCGGAACATCCGCAAGGTGACCCGGACGCGCTAGGCGCGGGGCGCCGTCGGCGGCATCGCGTCGAGCCGCTCGAGGATGCCGCGCTCGAGCTCGAGGATCCGATGCTCGAGGGCATCGACGTGGCGGAGGATCTCCTGCTGGGCCTCGAGCAGCTCGCGGTTCTGCTGCTCCTCGAGATCTGCTTCGGCGGCGGTGTGCTCGAGCGTCATCCGGTCGCGAATCGACGCGCGGTTGCCGGCCAGGAGGATGAGCGGGGCGGCATACGCGGCCTGCGTCGAGAAGGCGAGGTTGAGCAGGATGAACGGGAACGGATCGAAGTGGAAGAGCAGGTAGACGTTGCCGATGATCCAGATCACGACGATCACGGTCTGGATGACGATGAACCGCCAGCTGCCCATGAACCCCGTCACGCCGTCGGCGATTCGCTCGCCGCGAGTCGCCTCGTCGTAGAGGAGCCGGTTCACCTCGTGCCGGCTCGGCCCGTCGATTGGTCCCATGCCCGCATCTCCAGTCGTCGAGCCGAAACGCGGTCGGCCGTGATTTGGACCGCCGCGATGGTTCGCCCGCGGGTGCCGGTCGACGCGTGCTGTGACGGCGGCACGCCCGCCCGCGGCCCCGAGCATACGGCGGGCCGAGTCCGCGCCTAGACTCCGAGCCACCATGACTACCGGGATCGCCGATCGTCGGCGCGCCAACGCTCGCGTCGCGGACGCCCGCCGATGACGGACGTCACGCTTCAGCTCGACCTGTCGCTTCGGCTCGTCATCGCCGCGGCGCTCGGCGCCGCGATTGGTGTCGAGCGGGAGATTCACGGCCACCCGGCGGGGATGCGGACGCACCTGCTCGTCGCCCTCGGGTCCGCGATCTTCAC
This sequence comes from Candidatus Limnocylindrales bacterium, assembly GCA_036402715.1. GTDB lineage: Bacteria > Chloroflexota > Limnocylindria > Limnocylindrales > CSP1-4 > JACDAV01. Next base: position 3,538 of record DASWSI010000122.1, on the reverse strand, counting down.
CGAGCTCTCGATCTACGCCTTCGTGGGGACGACGAACACGAGCCCGCTCGATCCGTCCCGCGTTGCCGCCCAGATCGTGTCCGGCATCGGCTTCCTCGGCGCCGGCGCGATCATCAAGGACGGCGCCTCGATCCGGGGGCTCACGACCGCGGCGAGCCTGTGGGCAACGGCGGCGGTGGGACTCGCGGCCGGGACGGGCGAGTACATCATCGGCGTGGCCGGCACGATCATCGTCGCGTTCTCACTCTGGCCGCTGAACCGCGTCGCGGAGCGGCTTCACTCGGCCGACCGGATGGAGATCCGGATCCAGCTGCTCGTCAACCGGCTCGAGGCGCTCGGCCAGATCTCCGATGTCCTCGTGGCGAACCGGCTCGAGATCCTCGGCGTGCAGACCGAGCGGCTCGAGAGCAACAGCTACTCGGTGGCGTTCGAGGTCCGGCAGCGCGCCGGCGCGAGCGTCGTCGGGGCGATGGAGGCGATCGGCCGGATCGCCGGCGTCGACGCGGCGACAACGGAGGCGCCCGAGTAGACGCGGGCCGCGTCGCCACGTCGGGCGGCGAAGCGTTGTCTCAGTGTGGCGCCCGGGTCCGTTCTGCGGCCGTCGTCCCCGCTGATTCCGCGGGCTTCCGTTCGGCGCGAGCGTCTGCGCCGCGGCGCGCCGCCCCCGAGCGCGACCTCGAAGCGCCCGGCTGATCCCGGCCGCGCTCCGGCTCGGGAGCGCTCATTCGACGCCGCGTCGAGACGTCGACGCCACCGGCCTTGTCCTCGACGGCCGGGTGCTCGACGAGCGCGATGAGGCGGCTCGCCATGAAGCGCCCCGTGCGGACCGGCGTCCCGCCGCGGGTGACTTCGGTGACCTCGACGACGCCTCGCGACGTCGTCACCTCGATGCGACGGCCGGCGCGACTGGCGACGATGTCGAATCGCTGGACGCCCTGGCCCGTGTCAACGACGGCCTCGACACGATCGCCCTTCATGGCCTGAATCCTGCCGTCCGCCACGTTGCGTCCGTGCGCTGTCGGCGGGCGAGACGGGATCGGATGCATGACGGCGCGCGCCGAAGGTGACGACGCGCGCGTACACTCGCCCGCCAATGAACGCCTCGCCCGCCGGCCCGCGCTCGGCTGTGTCGTCGCGATCGACGCCCCGCCGCGCGGCCGCGCGAACGCGGACCTTCGCGGTGGCGATCGACATCGGCAGCTCGTCCGTCCGCGCGGAGCTCTTCGACGAGCGCGGCCGGCCGCGCCGGGGAACGTTCGCCCAGGTCGCCTACCGCCCGACGGTCGACGTTCGCGGCGGCGTAGCGGTGGAGTTTCCGCGGCTGCTCGAGGTGCTGTCGCAGACGCTCGACCTCTTCGTTGCCCGTGCCGGGAAGGATCTCGACCGCGCGGCCGGCGTCGGAATCTCCTGCTTTCTCCACTCCCTCGCGGGCGTCGGCAAGGACGGCCGGCCCGTTACACCGCTGCTGACGTGGGCCGACACGACGAGCGCCGGCGATGCCGCCAGGCTTCGCGAGCGCCTCGACGAGACCGCGCTCTGGCAGAAGACGGGATGCCCGATCCACGCGAGCTACTGGCCGGCCAAGATCCTCCACCTGCGCAGCGGAGCCGGAGCGGCCGCGGCCTCGTGGGCCGGGGCGCCGGAGCTGCTGTTCGCCGAGCTGACGGGCGAGCGGCTCATGGACGTCTCGCAGGCCTCCGGGACCGGGCTGCTCGACCGACGGACCGGCACGTGGCTGCCGGATGTCACGCGGGCGGTCGACGTGGACGCGCGGTCGCTCCCAGCGATCGCCCCGCCCGGCGCCTCCGGGCATCTCGTCGGCGCCTCAGCCCGGCGATGGCCGGCGCTCGCCGGGATCCCGTGGTTCGTTCCGTGGTCTGACGCCGTCTGCGGCAATGTCGGGCTCGGCGCGGTGCCGGGTGGTCCCGTTGCGCTCCAGCTCGGGACGTCCGGCGCGGTGCGGGCCATCGTTGCGGACCCTGTGCCGACGCTGCCGCCGGGCCTGTTCGCGCACCGGCTCCCCGAGGGCGCGGGCCTCGTCGGCGGCCAGCTCAGCGAGGGTGGGGGAGTGGCCGCCGCCGTCGGAAGGCTCCTCGGCCGATCGATGCGTTCGCTCGAGGCGGACGCAGCCCTCCTCGAGCCCGACAGCCACGGGCTGACGGTCCTGCCGTACCTCGCGGGCGAACGCGGCCCGGGCTACCACGAGACGGCGCGCGGCACGGTGACCGGCGTGACGCTCGCGACTCCGGCTGCCGGCGTGTTCCTCGCGGTGCTCGAATCGATCGCCTTCCGGTTCGCGGCCCTCGATCGTGCGCTTGCGGGCGTCGTCGGGGACGGCGCGACGATCGTGGCATGCGGCGGGGCGTTGTCGCGCTCGCCGCTGTGGATGGCGATCATGGCGGCCGCCATCGGGCGGCCGATCGGCCTGTCCAGCGAGGCCGAGGCGTCGACGCGCGGCGCGGCGATCCGTGCGCTCGTCGCCGCGGGTATCGTCGACTCGGCCGGTGCCATCCCACCGCCTCCCTCGACGCCCGTCGTTCCGGACCGAAAGCGGGTCGACCGCTATGCCGCTGCGCGGGCGCGCCAGGACGAGCTGTACGAGCGGCTGCTCGGCCCGTCCGGCGCTCCCCGCTAGCCGCGGTTCAGGCCTGCGTCAGCCCGACGACGTGGCCCTCCGGATCGGCGATCAGCGCGATCGTCGCGCCGCCGCCGGGGCTCATCTTCGGCATGATCACGCGGCCGCCGAGCCGGGTGGCCTTCTCGATCGCCTTGTCGATGTCCGCGACGGACACGTAGAACGTCACGTGGCCGGCGGAGCCGTCGGGCGTGGACCCGATCCCGGTCACGATCCCGTTGTCGTCGCTCGACGCCATCCCGTACCCACCTGGGTTGTTGGTGTCGAGCTTCCATCCGAACAGGTCGGAGAAGAACTTCTGGAGCTTGCCGGCGTCGCGCCCGACGACCTCGACGTGAATGATCCGATCGGCCATCGCCCGATCCCTCCTGTCAGCCGCGACCGATTGGCCGCTCTCGACAGGACGACGAACAGCTTCGCCCGAATCGACACCTCCGCTGCCGGACACCCGCGACGGCCGGTCCGACCGTGCTCGTGGCTCGCGGGCTGAGCGTCGTCCGTTCCAACGACGCAGGCCGCCGTAGACTCCAGCCACATCAGCGAGGCAGCAGGGGACCCACCTCGATGCGGCTCTGCTCGTTCCGGGACACATCTCGCGGCGAACGGCTCGGCGTCGTGTCAGGCGATCGCGCGCTCGCGGCCGACGAGCTCGCACCGAACGGCCCGCGCACGATGCTGGACCTGCTCCGCGGTGGCACCGAAGCCCTCCACGCGCTGCGAGGCGTCGTGGACGAGGACGAGATCCGGCGCACCGGCCGTCGCGTCGCTGAGCTCGAGCTGCTGGCGCCCGTGCCGCGACCGGGCAAGATCGTCGCCATCGGGCGCAACTACCGCGACCACGCCGCGGAGCAGGACGTCGAACCGCCTCCGGCGCCCCTCGTCTTCGCGAAGTTCCCGTCCGCG
>DASWSI010000121.1:0-4524 GCA_036402715.1 Candidatus Limnocylindrales bacterium | reverse complement strand
GGATCGTAGGCGGGAATGACCTCGACGACGTCCATGCCGACGAGCCGAACGCCGCGCAGCGCGCGAACGATCGCGAGGCCGTCGTGCGCGGACAGGCCGCCGGGTTCCGGCGTCCCCGTGCCGGGCGCGAACGCCGGGTCGATGACGTCGATGTCGAAGCTGACGAACGCCGGCCGGTCCCCCACTCGCTCGACGATCCGGCGCGCGGTCTCCTCGGGACCGATCCGGAGGACATCCTCCGTCGTCAGGTATTCGAGCCCGAGCTCGGACCGCAACCCGGTCCAGTCGTCGCTGTCGTAGATCGAGCCGCGCAGCCCGACCTCGATCGAGTGCGCGACGTCGACGAGCCCCTCCTCGATCGCGCGGCGCATCCACGTCCCGTGGTTGTACTTCTCCCCGAAGTAGCTGTCCCACGCATCCGTGTGTGAGTCGAAGTCGATGACCGCGACGGGCCCGAGCGACCGCGTCGCGCGGAGGTGCGGCAGCGTGCAGGCGTGGTCGCCGCCGATGAGGAGCGGGACGATCCCGGCCTCGACGATCGGGGCTACGGCCTCCTCGATCGCCGTGTAGCTCCGCTCCGTGTAGCCCGGGATGATCGCGACGTCACCGAAGTCGACGCACGACAGCACGTCGAACGGCTTGACGTCGAGGTTCGCGTTGTACGGCCGGAGCATGACGCTCGCGGCTCGGACGGCGTTCGGCCCGAACCGGCCGCCGACGCGATACGTGACGCCCGTGTCGAACGGCACGCCGACGATCGCGAGATCGACGTCCTCGAGCGTCCGGACATACGGCAAGCGCGCGAACGTCGACGGCCCCGTGAAGCGGGGCGACTTCAGCGAGTCTTCGGGGGTGTAGCGGGGCACGCCCGAAGAGTACCGGGCGCGGCGGCTAGGATGGCGGCGTCGGGCGACGACAAGGGCTTCGCCCGGGGAGGAGGCCGGCACGATTCGACTCGAGCGCTACGAGACGGTCGGCGAGTATCTCGTCAGGGTCGGGACGTTCCTGTCCGAGCGCGAGGCGGAGCACAACCTCATCCTCGGGATCTGCAACCACCTCGAGATCGCGCCCGATCTGTTCGACGGTCCGCCGGATCTGCTCGTCGCGATCGGCGGATTCCGGGTCGTGGCAACCGCCGTCCGCACCCCGCCGTTCAACATCGTCCTGTCCGAGGTCGACGACACCGACGCGCTCGATGCCGTCGCCGACGCGTACGCCACCGTCGACGTCCCCGGCCTGTCGGGACCGGCGGAGCACGCGGCCGAGTGCAGCGCGCTGTGGTCCGAGCGGAGCGGCCGCGGCCACCGTCTCGCGATGGCGGAGCGAATCCATCGCCTCACCGCCGTCATCCGGCCGCCGCATGTCCGCGGGGTCCTCCGCGCGGCCGTCCGAACGGATCGCGACGTCCTCGACGCGTGGCTCCGCAAGTTCGAGCTCGAGGCCCTCGGCAAGGAGATCCCGCCGGACGCGCCGACGACCGTCGACCGCTGGCTGTCGGGCCGTGGCCGGACCATGTACGTCTGGGACGACGGCGGACCGGTCTCGATGTGTGGCGTCGGTGGATCGACGCCGCACGGGAGCCGGATCGGCCCGGTCTACACGCCCCGCGAGCTCCGCGGCCACGGCTACGCGACCGCTGCGGTCGCGGCAGTGAGCCAGGTCCAGCTCGACAGCGGACGGCGCTACTGCTTCCTGTTCACGGACGTCGCGAACGAGACGTCGAACAGGATCTACGCCGCCGTCGGGTACGAGCCGGTGCGCGACATCTCGCGCTACTCGTTCGAGCGAGCCGCGGCGGCCGAGCGGGCGGCGGAGTCCGCAGCGCCCCCAGGTGCCGGGGAGTAACCCGGTCGAGTCAGCGCGGCTGCGCGGTCCGGTCGTCGCGGTCGCGGAACCCGTGGCTGTTGGCGTAGCCGATCCCGGCGCCGACGGCAGCGAACACCACGGCCGCGAACGACGCGACGCCGGCCGGACCACCCATCTCGAAGAGCGGCGCCCAGACGCCGACGGCAATTGCCCAGAGCCACGGCCGACGGCCGGACAGCGCGGCGAAGAGCGTGGCCGCCGTGACGAGCGCGGCAACCGTCACGCCGGTGTCGTCCCAGGTCGGCCGCGAGTCGATCCACCCGATCGCCGCCCCGACCGCGAGCGCCGCCACGAGGAGAAGCGCGTCGCGCGACCCCGCGCGGAACGCCGTCACCGAACCGCGCGATCCGCGGCGACGAGGGCGAGGATCTCCGCGCCGTAGCGGTCCAGCTTCGACGGTCCCATCCCGTGGATGCGCCGGAGCGCCGGCATCGTCGACGGCCGGAGATCGGCGATGGCCGACAGCGTCTGGTCGTGCGCGACGACGTACGCCGGCACGCCTTCCGCGCGCGCCCGACCGGCCCGCCACTCGCGGAGCGCGGCGAACAGCGGCGTCTCGGTGTTCTGCGCGACGGGTGCCCCGAACCGGTCCGGCAGCTGCTTGATGGTCCGCGGCGGCTGCGGCGCGAGGTCGACGAGGAAGCGGCTCGGCTTGCGCCGCGATTCCTTGCCCCGCGACTCGCGCTTCTCCGCCCACGACAGCGCCACGTGCGTCCGGGCGCGCGTGATGCCCACGTACAGCAGCCGCCGCTCCTCGGCGAGCCCGTCGCCCTCGTCGCCCGCCTGGCGGATCGGCAGCGTGCCTTCCTCGAGCATCGGCAGGAAGACGGCGTCCCACTCGAGGCCCTTGGCACGGTGGTACGTCAGGAGGTTGACGCCATCCGCCGACCCCGCGCGCTCGTGGAGGCGCCGCGCGTCGAGCTCGGCGAGCCACGCCGACGCGCCCGCCGCCGGCTGCGCCCGAAGGAACTCGGCGAGGATCGCCAGCAGCGTGTCGAACGCGGCCGCGCGCTCACCCGCTTCACCGGCGCCCGTCGCGCCCTCTTCATAGCCGAGCTCGCGCCCCCACAGGTCGCGGACGGCCTTCGGGAGCTGGCTTCCTGCGGTGTCGAGCTTCGCCTTCTTGACGAGGTCGATCGCGGCACGAACGTCCGGCCGCTCGTAGAACCGGACCCCGCGAACGACATAGGCGACTCCGGCCCGGGTCAGTGCCTCCTCGATCGGGACGAGGTGCGCGTTGATCCGAACGAGGACGGCGATCTCCGACGGCGCCGTACCCGCGGCGATCAGCCCGCGGACCCGCGATGCGAGCGCGACGAGCTCTGCCTCGCCGGCCGCGTGATGCTCGATCGTCGGCTTCGGGCCGTCCGGCCGCGTGGCCACGAGCTCCTTCGTTCGGCCCTGGGCCGCGAGCAGCCGGTTGGCGAGGTCGAGCACCTGCGGTGTCGACCGGTAGTTCTCCGTGAGCGTCACGACGCGGGCTCCGGGATGACGGTCCGCGAAGCCCGTCAGGAAGTCGCTCGTGGCGCCCGTGAACGAGTAGATCGTCTGGTCCTCGTCGCCGACGACACAGATGTCCTGCCGGTCTCCCAGCCACAGCTCGAGCAGCCGCTCCTGGAGCGGGTTCGTGTCCTGGTATTCGTCGACGCTGAACCATCGCTTCCGCGCTCGGACCGTTTCCGCGGCCTCGTCGTCCGTCTCGAGCAGCTCGACGGTCCTGATGAGCATGTCGTCGAAGTCGAGACGGTTCGTGCGCGCCTTCGCGGTCTCGTAATCCGCGTAGACGCGCGCCATGAGGTCCGCGGGCAGGGGCGGCGTTCGCTGCCGGGCCGCTCGCTCGTACTCCGCGGCAGTGATTCGACGGCTCTTCGCCCACTCGATCTCGTCCGCGAGATCCTTCGCCGCGGTGAAGCGGTAGTTCCCCGGCAGGGCCCGGGCGATCGGGACGAGGATCGGGAACTTCGAATCGAGGATCGCGGGCACGGGCGCGCCATCGTGGCGCGACGGCCAGAAGTGGCGGAGCTGGCTCAGCGCGTGCGAGTGGAAGGTGCGCGCGGTGACCCCCGGAAGGCCGAGGCCGGCGAGCCGCTCCGCCATCTCTGCGGCCGCCTTGTCCGTGAAGGCCAGGACGAGGACTTCGTCCGCCGCGACGACGCCGGTTCGAATCGCGTACGCGGTCCGGCGGCTGATGACGCGGGTCTTGCCCGTCCCGGCGCCCGCAAGGATCGCCACAGGCCCGTCTGTCGCAAGGACAGCCTCGTGCTGTGACGTGTTCAGGTCAGCGAGCAGCGCGTCTGGTTGGGCAACGGTGGGCACCGCCCAAGGGTATCAGCCGGGGATCGCCGCCCGATTTTCGCCGCGCTTCCGGACCGGCTCGTCCCGCGATGGCGCGACCGTCGCCGTCCCGACGGCGATGATGAACACGACGACTGCAGCGCTGAGGCCGAACACGAGGGCCTGCTCGCCCCCAGTGAGCAACCGGCGCCCCGTCTCGACACCGTTGAGGAAGCCGACGGCCGCCCCGGCAGCCGCGGCGAGGGCGGTCGCGACGAGGACCTCGGCCAGCGCGCCCGGCCGCCGCCGCGAAGCGGCAAGGAGACGTGCCGCGGCGGCCACCCAGCCGACGACGAGGACCATCAGCACGACGGCCGCTCCCGT
>DASWSI010000120.1:0-2746 GCA_036402715.1 Candidatus Limnocylindrales bacterium | reverse complement strand
GCGGCTGTCGACCGGCGCGGTCATCGACGATGCGTTCACGCAGTTTTCGTTCCCCACCCGCTGGCACTACGACGTCCTGCGCGGCCTCGACTACCTGCGAAGTGCCGGCGTTGCGCCGGACGAGCGAGTCGCCGAGGCGATCGAGCTCGTCGAGTCGAAGCGCGATGCCGACGGCCGATGGGCGCTCGACCGCGTCCACGAGGGCGAGGCGTACTTCGAGATGGACGATGGCGAGGGGAAGCCGAGCCGCTGGAACACGCTGCGCGCGCTCCGGGTGCTTCGGTGGTCCGAGGAGGGGCGCCGGGAATCCTCCGCGGCGGGGACACGCGCCGGCAGCATCGGCTGAGTGGTCGCCCCGGCTCCTGACGCCGCGCGCGGAGCACCGTGATGCGCCTGACCGCGGGTCAGCTCAACCGCGCGACGCTCGCGCGCCAGCTGCTGCTCCGTCGCGAGTCGATCGATGCTGTCGAGGCGGTTCATCGCGTGGTTGCGCTGCAGGCGCAGGAACCCGCGTCGCCGTATCTGGCCCTGTGGAATCGTGTCGCGGGATTCGACGCACGCGATCTGGACGCGGCCTTCGCGGACCATTCGATCGTCAAGGGCCAGCTGATGCGGATCACGCTTCACGCCGTCGACGCGGCGGACTACCCCGCGTTCCACGAGGCGATGCAGGCGACTCTCCGTGCCGCGCGCCTCAACGACCGGCGGTTCCGGCGTTCCGGCCTCACCCCGAGCGACGCGGACACGCTCCTCCCCGAGGTTCTCGCGTTTGCCGCCACGCCGCGGACGAACGCCGAGGCGGAGGCGTGGCTCGACGAACGGATCGGCCTGACGCCGAAGCCGGGCGTGTGGTGGGCCTTTCGGCAGTTCGGGCCGCTGTGGCACCACCCGACCGGCGGACCGTGGTCGTTCGGTGCCCGACCGTCGTACGTCGCGGCCCGCGGCCACCAACCGCCGGGCGACCCCGACGCGTCGATGCAGCACATGGTCCGGCGGTACCTGGAGGGATTCGGGCCGGCTTCCGTCCAGGACATCGCCCAGTTCTCGACGATCGTGCGTCCGCCGGTGCGTCAGGCGCTGGCGGCACTCGCCGATTCGCTCGAGCGGTTCGAGGGCCCGGACGGGATGGAGCTCTTCGACGTGCCCGGTGGCGTCCTTCCGGCGGCGGATTCCGCTGCCCCGCCCCGGCTGATGGCAATGTGGGACAGCGTCCTGCTCGCATACGCGGACCGGGGCCGTGTCGTGCCGGCGGAGTACCGGCGCCTCGTCATGCGGAGCAACGGCGATGTCCTCCCGACGCTCCTCGTGGACGGCCTCGTCGCCGGTGTGTGGCGCCCGGTCGACGACGGGATCGAGGCGACGGCCTTTCATCGGCTCCCGGACGAGACGTGGTCCGGCCTCGAGACGGAGGCCGCGGGGCTCCTCGAATTCCTTGCGGGTCGGGAAACGGCGGTATATCGGCGCTACGCGCGATGGTGGACGGCGCTGCAGGCGGCCGAGGTTCGCGTCATCGGACGTTCGTCCCCGCGAACCCGTCTATAGTTGCGCGGACAACCAAACAAGGAGCCCCGTGAAAGCCTTCGTCCTTCCGTCCGCCGACCAGCCCGCAACCATCGCGGATCTCCCCGAGCCGCAGCCAGGCGACGACCAGGTGCGTGTTCGTATCACGGCGGCCAGCGTCAACGGGTTCGACGTCTTCGAGGCCAACGGCTACCTGATCCCGATGATGGAGCACGCGTTCCCAACCGTCATCGGCCGAGATTTCGCCGGCGTCGTCGATTCGGTCGGGGCCGGCCGTGCTGATGTCGCTGTCGGCGACGAGGTGTTCGGGTTCGTCCCGAGCGCGCCGCCCCTTCGCGATGGGACGTATGCGGAGGCTCTCGTCGGCGGACCCGATCTCGTACTCGCACCGAAGCCGTCGGCGCTGCCGTTCACCGTCGCGGCCGCCATCCCGCTCGCCGGAGTAACGGCGCTCGATGCCGTCGATGCCGTGGACATCAAGCCCGGCGACGTCGTCGTGGTCGCGGGTGCGACCGGTGGCGTCGGGTCGATCGCGCTGCAGCTCGCGGCGCAGCGCGGTGCCCGGGTCATCGCGACTGCCCGGGCCGGCGACGAAGAGAGCTTCGTTCGTGGTCTCGGTGCCGCGGAGACGGTCGACTACACCGCCGGCGACGTCGCCGATTCCATTCGGTCGATCGCACCGGACGGCGTTGCGGCGCTCATCGATGTCGTGAGCCGCGATCAGGCGTTCGTGCGAATGACGGAGATCGTCCGCGACGGTGGCCGGATCTCGACGACGCTCGGTGCCGCGGACGTCGAAGCGCTCGCCCGGCGCAACATCCGCGCCACGAACGTCATGGGACGCCCGACGACGGAGAAGCTCATCGCCCTCGGGGAGCAGGTGCTCGCCGGGACGCTCCGGATCGAGGTCCAGCGCACGTTCCCGCTCGTGGACGCCGCAGCGGCCCTCGCTGCGTTCGCTGCGGGGACTCGCGGCAAGATCGTCCTCGAGGTCGGCTGACGCCGGTCACGAACAGGAGTCGTCCGTCTCTCGCGGCCGCGGCCAAAGCTCGCGGCGCCCGGCGCGAAGGGCCGAGAGGTACTGCTCGAAGCCCCACCGCGGGCGCGACCCGAGGACCTCGTCGGCGTGGGTGACTCGGGTCGGTCGCCCGGTAGGGCTACTGCGTTCTGAGGGTCAGCGGCCTCGTTGCCGCGCCGTCGGGCACGCCCGGCAACCGCACGGCCG
>DASWSI010000119.1:0-3431 GCA_036402715.1 Candidatus Limnocylindrales bacterium | reverse complement strand
GGCATCTGGTACCCGCGTTCCGCACCAACGTGACCTTCGTGGCCCGGACCCGCTCCAACCCCCTCCGTAGCGTGGCAACCGCACCGGAAGGACCTCCGGTCATCGGACGGACCTGGAGTGAGGATGTCCCGAGCCGGCTTTGCGCCGCGACCGTCGGTCGTCGCCGCGCCACGACCCGCGCGCCGCGCCGCGGCGAACGGCACCGCCGCCCGCCGACTCTCGGTCGTGACGGCTGCGGCGTTCACGCTGACCTCGATCGGGCTCCTGCTCGCCCCGGCCTCGGCGCTCGCGTGGAGCGGCGGCACCTTCAGCTCCGCGTCGGAGCGGCAGCTCGTCACGCTGACGAACCAGGCACGCGCGAGCGCCGGCCGATCGTCGCTCCGGATCGACTCCGCGCTGACCTCGATCGCCCGCTACCGCGCCAAGGACATGATCGACCGGAACTACTTCAGCCACCAGATCCCGCCGACCGGGAAGATGGTCTTCGACGTCATGCAGGCGCGCGGCTACTGCTTCAACATCGCGGGCGAGAACATCGGCTGGAACACGTACCCGGACGACGTCGCGACCGCCCAGATCGAGCAGATGTTCCTCAACTCGCCGGACCACCGGGCGAACATCGTCGGGCGGGCATGGGACGTCATCGGGGTCGGCGCCTACAAGTCCGCGAGCGGCAAGAAGATGTGGACCGTCCTCTTCGCCGACAAGTGCGGCTCGGCGCCGAAGCCCACCCCGAAGCCGACTCCGAGGCCGACACCTCACCCCACGCCGCACCCGAAGCCGACCGTCCACCCGACACCGAAGCCGACGCCGAACCCGACCCCCAGGCCCACCGCCACCCCAGCGGCAACGCCCTCCCCGACGCCGACCGCGACGCAGCCACCGCCCGACCCGCTGGACGACCGCGACCCGAGCCCGACGCCCGAGCTCGACGGCACGGACGGGAACGGCGGCGTCGGTCCCACGCCGGAACCAACCTCGGTGATCGACCCCGCGGCGGACGGCGCGCTCCGCGTCCATGACGCCCTGCCATCGCAGGGGCTCGTCAACACGATCGTCGGTGGAGCGACCAGCACGTTCTTCGGCTCGTGACCCGCGTCCCCGTGGCTACACTCCCCGCCATGCCGACCGTCACCGGCGCCCGCCGCGGCGCGCCCTCGCCCGTGCTCGCGACGGCGGGCCCGACGATCCTCGAGGCGCGCGACCTGACGAAGCGATTCCAGCTCGGTGAGACCGTCGTCGACGCCCTACGCGGCGTGTCGCTGACGGTCACGGCCGGTGAGTTCGTCGCGCTGATGGGGCCGTCCGGATCGGGCAAGAGCACGCTCCTGCAGCTGCTTGGCGGGCTCGACCGTCCCACGTCCGGAGAGGTCGATCTCGACGGCGCGACGATCAGCCGCCTGTCCGATGAGGACGCGACGCGCCTCCGCCGGGAGAAGACGGGGTTCGTCTTCCAGTTCTTCAACCTCATTCCGCTCCTCGACGTCACCGAGAACGTCGCCCTGCCGTTCACGATCGCGGGGCAGGACCCGCGGAGCGAGCACCTCGCCAAGCGGATCGCGGAGGTCATCGAGCTCGTCGACCTCGCCGCGAAGGCCCGCCACAAGCCCGATCAGCTCTCCGCGGGCGAGCAGCAGCGGGTCGCCGTCGCCCGCGCCCTCGTGACGCGTCCGGCACTCCTCTTCGCGGACGAGCCCACCGGCAACCTCGACTACACGACCGGGACGGAGATCCTCGATGCCCTCTGGCGGTCATGCGTCGAGCGCGGGCAGACGATCGTTCTCGTGACCCACGACTCCAAGGCCGCGGCGTACGCGGATCGGGTCCTCGTCATCCGGGACGGCCGGATCCACGACGAGATCGCGCTCGGGCGCCGCGAGGTTCACGACGCGACGCCGCTCATCGCGCGGCTCGCCCAGATCGGCCTCTAGCGAGCGGTGCGCGGCCTCGTCCCGCTCGCGTGGCGCAGCCTCGCGGCGCGGCCACTTCGGTCCGGGCTCACGGTCGCGGGGATTGCCCTCGGGGTCGGCGTGCTGTTCGCGTCACTCGCCACGAACGCGGCCATCGAACGCTCCGCGGACCGGACCGTCGAGGCGATGCTCGGCAACGCCGAGCTCCGGGTCTCCGCGTTCCAGGAGACCGGCCTCTCCGCGCGATCCGTGGCCGCGATCGCGAGCGCGCCGGGCGTCGCCGCGGCCGCTCCCGCCGTCGAGCGCCGGACGTACCTCCGCCCGGAGCTCAACGGCACGCTCGCGTCACCGGTCACGGTGCTCGGGATCGATCCCGTCGTCGACTCCGGCGTCCACGACTACCACCTGACCTCCGGCGCGGCGCTGACGCCGGACGGATCCGCGACAGCGGTCATCACCGAGCGTCTCGCCCGAGACGACGGCTACCAGCTCGGCAGCGAGATCTCGCTCCAGGGCGCAGGCGAGCCCGAGTCGTTCCGGGTCGTCGGCATCGTCGCCGGCGACGGTCCCGTGCCGGACGCGAATGGCCGGACGGTCATCGTCCCGATCGCCGCCGTCACGAGGATCTTCGACGTCCCCGGCGTGACCCGGGTCGACGTGCGGACGACGAACGACGTCGCCCCGGCGTCCGTCGAGCAGGCACTCGTCGATCGGCTGACCGGGGAACCGTATGTCCTCTCGACGGCGGCGGACCTGGCGGCATCGCTTCGTGCCTCGACGGCGGACTTCCAGGCGACGATGTCGCTCATTGCCGCCGTCGCACTCTTCGCCGGCGCGTTTCTCATCTTCAACACGGTTTCGATGACGGTCGCCGAACGGGTCAGGGAAGTCGGGCTGCTGCGTGCGGCGGGCGCAACCCGCCGTCAGGTCACCCGCTTCGTCCTCGCCGGCGCCGCCGTGCTCGGCGCGATCGGCGCCGCGGTCGGGCTCCTCGTCGGCGTCCTTCTCGCCCTGGGCATCGGGGCCTATGTTCGATCGATCACATCGGTACGGGTCGAGGACGTGGGCGCCCCGATGCCGGCGCTCGTCGCCGCGTTTGCCGTCGGCTTGCTCGTGACGCTCGTCGCGGCCTTCGAGCCCGCCTGGCGCGCCGGGCGGATCCCGCCGGTCGAGGCACTGAGGCTCCGTGCCGACTCGGGCGGTGGTTCCCGCTGGCGGCTGCGCTGGGTCCTCGGCGTCTTCGCGGTCGTCGGGATCGTGGGCCTGGTCATCTCCTCGCTCGGTGGCGGCACCGCGTCCGTCACCCGTGCCTTCGCGGTGTACGGCGTGCTTCTCGCCGCAACGGTCCTCTCGCCGTTCGTCATCGCGCCGCTCGGGCTGATCGCCGGGCTCCCGTTCGCGGCCGCGTTCAGGTTCGAGGAACGGCTCGCCAGGCGCGGCCTCGTCCGGGAGCGCGGCCGCACGGCGTTGACGGTCGGCGCGTTGACGGTCGGGCTGGCGATGATCGTCGCGATCGGCGGC
>DASWSI010000118.1:0-2829 GCA_036402715.1 Candidatus Limnocylindrales bacterium | reverse complement strand
GTGAGGCGATCCGGCCGATCGTCCGGTTGACAGGTGCGGATCGGGGCCCATAGTGGTTCTACGGGCCCGCCGCTGAACACATTGGCACTGCGACGCTCGACCCTCACACAGGTGTCGCATGCGCCGCCTCCTCTCCCTCGTTCAGGCTGCCGTGATGGCCTTCGCCCTCGTCGCCGCGGCGTCGATCGTCTCCGCGCCGGCCGCTTCCGCGGCCACGCTCGCGCGGACCACCGTCTGCAGCAACGGCGTCGACAACACCGGCGGTCTCGGGCTCATCTGCGAAGTCACGATCGTCAACCGGATCACTGCCGTCGGCGGATCCGCGAAGGTGACCGTTCGCGAGTGCCATGGCGCAGCCGGCGATCCTGCCGCCTCGTGCGTCGTCACCACGCGCAACCTCACGAGGCCCGTGACGGTCGTCACGCAGTGCAACGACTCGATCAACGGCGGCGGCGGAACGCTTCGCTGCAAGGTCACCGTGACGAACAACTTCATCGGCATCAGCCGAGCCGCGACGGCCGCGACCGTGAACCAGTGCGTTGGCTCGGGCGGCGGCATCACGACCGGCTGCGATCCGTTTCCCGCGACGACGTCCGGGGCGACGATCACGCAGTGCAATGGGTCCGCGAATGGCGGGACGCTCGTCGGGCTGACGTGCACCGCGACGGGCACGAAGTCGGCGAACGCCGCCGTCCGGATCAACCAGTGCAACGGCTCCGCCAACGGCGGCGGCGCCCTCGTCATCTGCTCGGCGAGCATCACGAACAACCAGCTCGCCGCGCCGACGCCGACGCCGAGCCCCACGTCAACGTCCGGCGGAAGCACCGGCGTCACGCCGCCGGAGACGAGCACGATCGCAGCATCCGACGACGCCACCGGGGCGCCGTTGCCGGTCGGCGGCATCGTCCTCGTGGTCGCGATCGGCGCTCTTGCGGCCATCCGGATCCGCGCATCTCGAACCGCGTCGCGCTGATCGACGACTGACGCGGAGGCGCCGAGCGGCGCTCCCGCGGCGACACTTGACCCGACCCGCGCCGGTCCTCGACCGGCGCGGTTCGATTCATGCCGTGCTCGTTCCGGGCCGATCGAACGCGACGCCGCGATCGCGGAGCGAGACGAACGCGTCGTGCCCGATGACGAGATGGTCGAGCAGCTGGATGTCGAGCAGGCGTCCCGCCGCGAGCGCTTCCGCCGTCAGGTGGAGGTCATCCGGTGACGGCGTGGGGTCGCCCGATGGATGGTTGTGGACGAGGATCAGGCCGCTCGCGTTGAGCCGGACCGCGTCGCGGTACAGCTCGCCGACGCGGACGAGCGACGACGCGACGTTGCCCTGGTAGACCGTCGCGACGCGGAGCACGACGTTCTTCGTGTTGAGGAGCACGACCCGCAGCTCCTCGCGCTCGAGGCGACCCATCTGGAGCACGAGCCGGTCCGCCACGTCACGCGGCGAACGGATCGACCACCGGCTCGTTGGCCAGTCCGCCATCAGCCGGCGACCGAGCTCGAATGCAGCCGTCAGCTGTGCCGCCCGGGCGCGACCGACCCCGGGCAGCGCCTCGAGCTCGACGTCCGTCGCCCGGGCGAGCCCGGTCAGCCCGTCGTGTCGCGCGAGCGCCTCCTCGGCGAGATCGACTGCGGACCGGCCGGCCGAGCCCGATCCCCACAGGAGTGCGATCAGCTCCGCGGACCTCAGACCGCCCGGACCTCGCAGCATCAGCCGTTCCCGCGGCCGCTCCGTGGCCGGTACCTCCCGCATCCTGCGGCCCGGCGCGGGCGCCAGGACCAGCCGGTCATCGGCGGGCGCGAGCGGCTCGATCACATCGTGTCTCCGTTGCGCAGGCGAGCGGGGCGTTCCCGGGCCCGAGCGACGGGAGCCCGCCGATTCCCCCCGCCATCCGGACCCGAGAACACGGTTCACCTTATCGGCGAGGCCTCATCCGCGGCTCATCCGCCGATCTTCGCTGCCTCACTCTGCGCCGCCCGCGCCAGGCCTCACGAGACCGCGCGAACGCTCAGCTCCGCGAGGATCAGCAGAACCGCGTTGAACGCGGCATGGAGCCCGATCGACGCGTACAGCGAACCGCGGCGGACGAAGACCCAGCCGAGCACGAGCGCGATCGGGACCCGCCCGACGAACCCGACGATCGCGAGCGCGATGCCCTCGCCAACGCTTGGTGCGCTCACGAGCAGGACATGTGCCAGCGCGAAGAAGACGGCACCACGAACGATTCCGGCGCGAACGCCGTACGACCGGACCCACGCCGTCGTCGAGACGCCGCGGAACAGGATCTCCTCACCGATGGGTGCGACGACCGCACCCGCGAGGAGATGGAGGAGGAGGCCGCTGCCCTGCCCGGTGGCCGGCAACGGACTCTCCGGAACGACGTGGAACAGCGCGACGAGCGCGGCGGTGAGGAACAGCGTGACGACGATCACCGGAAGCGCGAACGCCGCGCCCCAGAGCACGTCTTCCGCCGCGCGACGCCGATTTCGGTGCAGCCCGATCTCCGCCCACGTCAGCGCGCCGGACCCGACGACGAGCAGCGCCACGAGCCCGATGTAGACGCCGTCCTGGAGCGCGACGAGGAGCAGGTCGCGGACAGGTTGCCCGAGATCGAGATGCGCGACGTCGAGAACCACGCCGACGAGCACGGCCGCGAGAAGCGCGACGGGAATCGACGCGGCGAGGATGAGGACCGGTGAGGGCCCGGTGTACGGATCACGGCCGCGCGCCTTGCGCTCCACCGCCTGCGCGCCCGCGCCCGCGACGAGCCCCAGCGCAAGGATCGCGATTCCGACGGTGATCAGGACGGGCGAGCTACCCGACGG
>DASWSI010000117.1:0-9269 GCA_036402715.1 Candidatus Limnocylindrales bacterium | reverse complement strand
GCCCGTCGTCGTCGCGGCCGGGGAACGCATGCCGCCGCGCGCGAATCCAGTCGTGCGCCTTGCCGCCGACGACCGGCCGCCGCGCGACTTCGTGCCCGTCGATTCGTCCGCTGCTCCGTCAGCTCCGAGGGCGAGACGCGGCGCTGCGCGGCGGCGACGGGCCGCTCCCGTGCCGGCGGTCGCGGCGCCGGTGGTGCCCGGGCCCGAGTCCCGCGGGACGCTCTGGGGCGACGAGGCCTGACGGACCGTCGCGCCGCGCGTCAGCGCCAGGCCGGTGTCAGGGTCCCGTGGGCGGCGGGCAGGTCGGGAACGACCCTGGGTCGTATACGCCAAGGTTGATCGCAGTACCGGCGCGTCGCTTCGTCCCGGGTGCCGGCTGCTGCGCGAAGACGAGCGAGTCGCCCGCGGCCACGTAGCCCGGGGGCTCCGGTGTGACGGTCCCCACCTTGAAGCCGTCGCCCGTGATCGCGGCCGTCGCCTCGTCGAGCGTCATGCAGCGGTAGTCGCGGACGGTGATCGGTGGCGGCGTGGGGGTCGGCGTCGGCGTGGGTGTGGGTGTCGGCGGGGGCGTCGGCGTCGGGGGCGCGGTCGGTTCGGGGCCCTTCGAGATCGTGAGCTTGACGGTCGAGCCCTTTGCGGCCGACTTCCCTGCCGCAGGCGTCTGGTCGATGACGAGCCCGGCCGCGATGGTGGGGTCGAAGACGCGTGTCACCTCGACGACAAAGCCCAGGTCGCGCAGCTCCTTGATCGCATCCGCCTCCGCGAGGTCGATGACGCGCGGCACGTTGACCTGCTCCGGTCCGCCCGACACGACGAGCTCGACCGTGCCACCGCGCGCGATCTGCTGGCCGGCCTGCGGCGTCTGCTCGATGACGATGTTCTTTGCCGCCGTGCTCGGCTTCGTGCCGGAGACGTGGACCGTCAGGCCGCGGCTCGTCGCCTCCGCCTTCGCCTGGTCGAGCGTGTCGTTGATGAAGCTCGGAACGCTGATCTGCGGGACCGCCGGCGAACCGGACCCCGACACCAGCCGAAACACAAGGAACGCAACCACGGCGAGGATCGCCAGCGCAAGGAGCCCGGCAATCCAGACCCACGGGCTCGTGCCGCGATCGTCGTCCTCGCGGAACCGCTCCTCCTCGACCTCGCGGCGTGCCCGGCGGTCGCGCACGGGAGCATCCGAGCGGACGTACGCATCCGGCATGTACGGGGTCGCCGCCGGGTTGGGGCGCGCGACGCCTGACGCGACGGTCGCGCCTCCGGCCGCCCCCGCGACGCCGCCCGCGGCGGCGCCACTGGCTCCGCCCGCGGCCGCTGCTGCGCCTGCCCCGACGATCGTCGCTGCCGTTGCTCCCGCGGCTGCAGCACCCGCGCGCGAATACGCCCCGCCGGACTGGTCGGAGAGGACCGCCTCGAGCGCGTCCGCCATCTCGGCCCCGGACTGGAAGCGGGCCGCGGGATCGAAGGCCATCGCCTTGCGAACGATGCCGTCGAGGAGCGGCGGGATTCCGGCGCGAACCGCGGAGGGTGACGGGACCGCGCCCGACAGCCGTGCCATCGCGATCGCCGCGGCGCTGTCACCCGTCCACGGCCGGCGCCCGGTGAGCAGCTCGTACAGGACGATGCCAAGCGAGTAGACATCGGAAGCCGCGGTTGCAGGCTCACCGCGCGCCTGCTCCGGGCTGAAGTAATGAACGGAGCCGAGGGTCGTCCCCGGCAACGTCAGCTGCGCTTCCGCCATCGCCCGCGCGATCCCGAAGTCCGTCACCTTCACGCGACCGTCGCGGGCGACGAGGATGTTGCCGGGCTTCACATCACGATGAACGATCCCGTGCTCGTGCGCGACGGCAAGGGCCCGCGCGACCTCCGCCGTGAGCCGCGCCGCCTGCCGTGGCGGCAGGGCGCCCGTCCGCCGAATGACGGACGCGAGGTCCTCGCCGTCGATGAGCTCCATGACGATGAACGGCCCGGCGTCGTCCTGGCCGTAGTCGTAGACGGAGACAATGTTCGGGTGGTTGAGTGAGCCCGCCGCCCGGGCTTCCTGCCGGAAGCGCGTCCCGAAGTCCGGGTCCCGGCCGTACTCCGGCCGCAGGAGCTTGACGGCGACGTCGCGTTCGAGCTGGTTGTCGCGGGCACGGTAGATCGTCGCCATGCCGCCCTGGCCGAGCAGCTCGATCAACCGATACCGCCCCCCGAGGACGTTGCCGATCTCCGCCAAACTCGCTCCTACTGATCGGGTCCCGGCGTGACGGCCGGTCGCGGCATCCTACCGTACGAGCGCCGCGGAACCGCCTGAGGCGCCGCTCGCGCCGTCGCACTCCGCCGGCTCACACCAGCGGCGGACGGCCGCGTTACAGCTCGAGCGAGCGCAGGTAGGTGCGGAACTCCGCCTCGAGGTCCGGCCGCTGGAGGGCGAGCGCGACGGAGGCCTTGAGCCAGCCCATCGTGGTCCCCGCGTCGTGACGAACGCCCTCGAACTCGTAGCCGTAGACCCCCTGCTCCTCCATGAGCGCCTGGATCGCGTCCGTCAGCTGGATCTCGCCACCGGCGCCGCGCGGGGTCTGCTCGAGCTTGTCGAAGATCTTCGGGGTGAGGAGGTAGCGCCCGATGATCGCGAGGTTCGACGGCGCCTCGCCGGGCTTCGGCTTCTCGACGAGCTGCGTCACGCGACGCAGCCGGCCGTGGTTCATGCCCTCCTCGACCGGCTCGCCGGCGATGACGCCGTACCGACTCGTCTCCTCGGGCGGGACCTCCATGACAGCGACGACCGAACCGTGCGTCTGGCCGTAGGCGTGGATGAGCTGACCGATGCACGGCCGATCCGAGACGACGACGTCGTCGGGCAGGATGACGGCAAACGGCTCGTGACCGATGAGGTCCTTCGCCATGAGCACCGCGTGCCCGAGCCCGAGCTGCTCCTTCTGGCGCACGTACGCGACCTGGGCGAGGTCGCTGATCGCGCGCACCTGCCGGAGCTTCTCGATCTCGCCCTTCTCCTCGAGAAGGTGCTCGAGCTCGTACGAGAGGTCGAAGTGATCCTCGATCGCGCGCTTCTGGCTGCTCGTGACGATGATGACCTGCTCGATCCCCGCCGCGACCGCTTCCTCGACGGCGTACTGGATGATCGGCTTGTCGACGAGCGGGAGCATCTCCTTCGGCTGCGCCTTCGTCGCCGGGAGGAAGCGAGTGCCCCAACCGGCGGCGGGGAAGACGGCTTTTCGGACGCGCAATCGAGCCTCGGATTCTCGGGGGGTCGGAGGCCCTGAGTATACCGCCGGGGCCTCCCGCAGCCCGCCGTCGCGAGCGGCTCAGTGGCCGGTGGTGCCGCCGATTCCGCGCTCGACCGCGTAGAGCGCGGCCTGCGTCCGGCTCGCGAGACCGAGCTTGCCGAGGATGTTGCTGACGTGCGTGCGCGCAGTCCGCTCGGTGATGACGAGCGCGTCCGCGATGGACTTGTTGCTGAGGCCGCGAGCAACGAGCGCGAGCACCTCGCGCTCACGATCCGTCAGCGGCTCGCCCGTCTCGGTCGGCGTTGCCGCGCCGGCGCGCACACGTCGCGCGAGGATGCCCGCGACAGCGGGGTCGAGGTGGACGTCGCCGCGGTGCGCGGCGCGGATTGCCCGGGCGACGTCGTCCGCGTCGGCATCCTTCACGACGAAGCCGGACGCCCCGGCCTCGAGCGCGGCGGTGACTCTCGCCTCCTCGATGAAGCTCGTCAGCGCGACGATCTCCGTCTCCGGCATCTCCGCCTTGATCGCCGCCGTCGCCGCGATGCCGTCGATGACCGGCATGAGCAGATCCATGAGGATCACGTCCGGCCGAAGTGCCCGCGCCGCGTCGATCGCGAGCCGGCCGTTCTCGGCTTCACCGACGACCTCGATGTCGTCGAGGAGCTCCAGGAAGCCGCGCAAACCGCGCCGGACGACGGCATGGTCGTCGAGGAGGAGGACCCGGATCGGCGCCGCCGCGGGACGGTCGTTCATGGTTCGGACTGTACCCCGTTGCCAGTCGGCATCGCGGATCCGGCGCTCGACGACCACCGGCACGCTACTCCGCGGTGGCGGTCTCGGGATCGCCGTCGGCGGCGGGGACCGCGCCGTGGGTCACCGTCGCCGAGTCGCTGCCGCGACCGCCGCGGCCGCCCCGGCTCATCGTCGCGGCCGCCAGGCGCTGGTCGCTCGCCGAACCTCGCTCCCGCCTCGCCGGCCCGAGCCGAACCGTCGTGAACGGGATCCGGATCTCGCGGAAGACCTCGACGGAGACGAGGAACCCGGCGAACAGGAAGACGACGCCGAGGAACTTGCCGAGCTGGAACAGCTCCGTCGACCCGAACCGGTTGAGGCTGTCCGTCACGGTCGGGATGAACGCCCCGACCGCGATGAGGATCGTCGCCGGGACGCGGCTGTGGAGCCGTCCGCGCGCCAGATCGCGAACGGCGCCGGGCAGCGACGCAACGAGGTTGACGACGATGGCGAACGGCGCGATCAGCAGGTTGAAGAGGAAGTGATCGCCGGGCTGATTCGGATCGAGCGAATAGGCGAGGACGCGGCGCTTGGGCATGAAGACGTACGTGGAGAAGACGGCGCCGAGGACGAGCGCGAACGCGCCGGTGATGTTGAGAAACGGCGTCAGCAGCCGAAGCTGACCGGGAAACAGGGAGGCAACCGGAGCACCGGTTCCCGGCGCGAGCGCATATCCAGGCGGCGCGAGATGGACCGTCAGCATGAGCAGCACCGACAGGACCGTCGCACCGACGACGGCGACGGCCGCGAGCGTCGGCCAGCGCTCGTTCTGAAAGTACGTCTCGACGGCAACGGCGAGCGCAAGCACGGCGGCCGCGATGAAGTAGAGCAGCGGGATCGCGCCCGCGCCGGCGTACTCCGGGCGATTGCGAACGAGGAACGTGAACAGCCCGGCAAGGAAGAGGCAGAGCGCGAAGGTGTACCCGAACCGCGTTCGGCCGAGCAGGAACGCCGTCCCGAGCCCGAGCCAGCCGGCCGTCCACACGGCGCCAGTCAGGTACCAGGTTCGGTAGAGCGTCTCATTCCAGCCGCGCGCACCGGCGATTGCCTCGCAGCCCGACGCAATGCCGTAGAACAGCATCCCGATCGCCCAGATCAGCTGGAATCCACCCCGGCGCTCGCGCCACTGATCGAAGAGGGCGACCGAAAAGCCGAGCGCCAGGAGCGACGTGACCGCGGGCAGCAGGACAGTCATTGGGCGTCCCCGCGGGCTGTGCTGCGCGCCGACGGAACGACGTTGAGGATCACCGTCTACCTCGTGCTTGCCTGGTGGGTGTCGATGAGGCGAAGGAGGAGCCTGTCCAGCAGGCCGGAGGCGTTCTCGTACGCGGCCGCGAGTCTCGCCGCATCCATCGACCGGCGTCGGCCCATGCTCCCGAGCTGGGCGAGAAACGGCCGGCGTGCAGCGACGAAGAGCGCGACCGATTCCGTCAGCGTCGTTCCGGCACCGGCGAGGCGGCGGGCGAGCTCGTCGGTCAGCGACTCCGCGGCGGATTCCGCGGTGGCGCGAGCGGCGGCGTCCTCCGCGTCGAGATACGCGATGAGCGCCGCGACGAGCCGACGGCCGTCGACGCGGAACGCTTCGCGCTCCGGGCCCGCGACGTTTCCCGGCCCACTGCCGTCGTCCGCCCGGCGCGCGGTCTCGTAGCTGCGGCGGTAGGCCAGCGAGACTCGCTCGACCGTCGTGCCCAGGGCGGCGAGCGCCGTCCGGCCCGGGCGGCGCGTTGCGACGAGGCGCTCGAGCGAACGTCGTGCAAAGCGGCGGTGACCGCCCGGCGTCGTGAACGCCTCGACGCGGCCGTCGTCCGCCCAGCGCCGGAGGGTGTCGGGATCGACGCCGACCATCCGGCTCGCGGGTCCGAGCGACAGCCAGTCACCGGCGACAACGGGGAGATCGGACACGCGGGCTCCGGATCGACGTCGATGAGCTCCGGGATCCTGACGCCCACGCAGAATGTAGGCGAATCTAGGTATCGAGTGGAGCGTGAGACGGGCGGAGCATAGGTGGGCTCCCGGGACGCGTCAAACGGCGGGGACCGCGCCGCAGATCAGCGGCCGGCGAGGCGCCTCACGCGGTCCACGAATCGCTCGACCAGGCTCGTTCGTGGCGGCGGAAGCTCGTCGTCGTTCGCTGACTCGCGCGGCGGCGGCAGCTCACCGAGCCTCCCCATCGGCGTCGGGATCATCACGTCCGGGCCCATGAACGCGCCGGCGTTCGGTTCGCCGCGGCGTTTGCGGTCCGTCATCTCAGGCCGGAACGAACTCGTGATCGTCGCGGTGGATGCCGTCGCAGAGGCCCCACCGCACGGTGTCACCGGGGATCGGGACGGGTCGCATGATCTCGCGGACCTCGCCACGTCGGCAGAACAGGTAGTTCCGCTCCGCCATCCAGCGGCGGGCATGAGTGGGATCGGCGTGGAACTGGAACGGGCCCGGGTTGATGGCGACGGACCCGGTCCAGTCCGTCGGCGTTTCCGTCGCGACGATGTCGAGGACGTTCAGGCGCCACGGCGTCCCCTCGATGATCCCGCGACAGCCATCGCACCGAATCGCGATGTTGTCCTTGACGATGGTCGGGATTCGGACGCCCATGATCTCCATGCCGCCCGATCGTACCAGCGTCTGACCGCCGCGTCGGGAGCCGGGGGCGGGAAGTACCCCCAACCGGATTCGAACCGGTGATCTCCACCTTGAAAGGGTGGCGTCCTAGGCCTCTAGACGATGGGGGCGAGGCCGGCCGAGTGTACCAGCGGTTCTCGCGAGATCCCCCGAAAAGGGCGGCGCGCCGCCGCCGTGACGGGCAGCGTGGACCGTCTCCGGCGGCCTAGTGCGTCCACACCAGGGCGAACACGATCGCGCCGGCCAGGCAGCCGAGGCCCATCATCGCGGCAAGCCCGCCGCCGATCGCCGTCGCGAATGCCGCGCCATTCCGCCGATCCGTCGCGTACCGGTACGTCGCCCGCGCGCCGAGAACCGCAAGCGCCACGAGGACGATGCCGAGGATCGCGAAGCCCGCGGCGAGGAGCGGGACCTGGGACGCGTCGCGAACCGTCAGCGCAAAGCCGAGAAAGAGCAGCGACGCGACGAGCGCGATCGCGAGCGCGATACCCGCGGGCGACACCCGAAATCGGCGTCGTGCCCTCGGGTCGCGGTCGTCATACGCGGCTTCGGGGCCCCACGCGTCGTCCTCGTAGAGGTCGGCGCGATCGATCGCCCTCGTTCGGTCGTCCATGCCCGAATTGTAGGCCCGGCCCGCGACGAGGCCGGAATCCGCCTTGCCGTCAGCCGCTCGCGGCCGCGGGGCGGTCGCGATGGTAGATGGCGACGTTCCACGACAGGCGCGGCCGCTTCAGCTCGGCGCCGAGCGCATCGCCCGGGCCACCGAACGCCTCGGCGAGGAACGCCCTTGCGTCGTCAACGGCGTTGAACGTCCACCAGCAGTGGAGCACGCGGACCCGAAAACCGCCGCGGAGAAACGGGCCGTCGCGGCGGCTCCAGAGGCCGTATTCCGGCAGGTCGCCGCGCAATCGCGAGACATCGTCGCGCCCGTAGTCGTGGACGACGAGGAGCCGTCCGCCGGGCCGGAGCATGCGATCGACCTCGCTCATCTCCGCGGTCACGACGCCCCGAAAGCCGGACCAGCAGGCGACGACGGCATCGACCGATGCAGGCGCAACCGATCGCGACGACGGGCCGACCGCGGGAACGTCGACCACCCGAGCTCCGAACGCCTCGATCTGTCGGTGCCGCAGGCCGGCGCCGGCATCGACGAGGGCCACATCGTGGCCGTCGAAACCGCCGAGCTCGTTGAGCGCGCGAGGAATCTTTCCCTCGACGTCGAGGATGCTGGGGAGCTGGTCGCCGAGGCCGTCGGCGAGAGCAATGGGGAAGTCGGCCACGGGCGCGGAGTATAGCCAGCGCCGATCACGAGACGGCCCCTCCGTCGCGGTCGGCGGTTCACTTCAGCGCGAAGACGCCCCCCGATCTCGGCGGCACGACGATGTCGACGTCGCCGTGCTCGTCGACAGACAGTCCGTCGGGCAACGTCGCGCCCGGAAGCGGCAGCGCGACAAGGCGACACCCGGCGGCATCCGCGAGCGCGACGCGCACGGTCGCCGGGGAATCGCCGTTGTTCAGCGCGACGACGAAGCGGCCCGCGTCCAGCCGCCGCTCGACCGCGATCCCACCACCCGCGGCCCCGACAACCGCGAACGACCCGCGGCGAAGGGCGGGCTCGGCGTGGCGGAGAGCGGTCGCTGCGCGAACGAACTCGAGGACGTCGTTGTCCCACGCCGACCGGTCGGTCGGAAACGCGCGCCGGCAGTCGGGATCGAGGCCGCCTTCGAGGCCGATCTCATCGCCGTAATAGATGCACGGGGCGCCGGGCAGCGTCATCTGGAGCAGCAATGCGAGCCGATAGGACGCGCGGTCGCCGCGAACGAGCGAGTGGAACCGCGGGCTGTCATGGCTGTCGAGCAGATTGAGCTGGACCGCGACGACGGCGGGGTCGTACGCCGACATCACCTCCCGGAGCCGCGTCGCAAACCCCGGGCCGTCGATCGGCTGCACCCGCGGGCCGTACTCGTGGTGCGAGCGGAGCAGGGGCTCGTCGAAGTGGCCCGCGCCCGCGTACGAGAGGATCGCCTCCGCGAGCGGGTAGTTCATGACGGCATCGAAGCGGTCCCCGCGAAGCCAGTCCGGCGCGAGATGCCAGATCTCGCCGACGACGTAGGCATCGGGATTGATCGCCTTGACGCGTCGCCGGAACTCCTGCCAGAAGCCTTCGTCGGCGATCTCCTCCGGGACGTCGAGCCGCCAGCCGTCGATCCCGAACCTGATCCAGTGCTCCGCGACGTTGAGCAAGTACTCGCGCGCCGCCGGATCGTCCGTGTTCACCTTCGGCAGCGCCGGGAGGTCCCACCACGCCCGGTAGCCGAGCCGCTCGAACGACGATCCCCCTTCGGCGCCGGAACCCGCGGGGCCAGCCGCGCCACCCGCGTCGTTGCGTCGCTCGGCGCCCGGGTAGGCGAGGACCGGCCGGCCGGCATCGAGTGCCGCCTGGTCGAAGTGGAACCAGTGCCGGTACGGAGACGATGCGCCGGTCTCGAGGACGTGGTGGAACGGCCAGAAGCCGCGCCCGGTGTGGTTGAACACGCCGTCGAGCACGACCCGCATGCCGCGACCGTGGGCCGCGTCGAGGAGGCTTCGGAGGGCATCGTCGCCGCCGAGCAGCGGATCGACCGTCAGGAA
>DASWSI010000116.1:0-5527 GCA_036402715.1 Candidatus Limnocylindrales bacterium | reverse complement strand
AGGCCGCGAAGGCGATCGGGTAGCGACGACCGGCGCCGATCGCCGCGCCGCGCCGACGCGGGCGGACCTCCTCGACGATCTCCTCGGCCCCGGCGGACGGCTCGTCGTCGTCTCGAATCGCGGCCCCGTCACGTTCGAACGGGACGACGCCGCGCCCGGCGCGCTGACGGCGACACGCGGCTCCGGCGGGCTCGTCACCGCACTCGGCGAGCTCGGGCGGCACGCCCCGGTGACGTGGGTCGCGGCGGCGATGACGGACGGCGACCGCGACGCTGGCGCGGCGCTTGCCCCTCGCGGCAAGGCGCGCACCCGGAGGCACGTCGAGACGCTGATCGACGAAGCCCTGCCCGGCCAGGACATGGACCTCCGGTACGAGTCGATCCCGCCGGACGTCTTCGACGGCTACTACGGCAAGCTCTCGAACCCGTTCCTCTGGTTCGTCCAGCACCAGATGTACGCGTCCGTGTACGGCCCGAACGTCGACGCGGAGCTGATGGACGCGTGGCGGTCGTACGAGGCGGCGAACCGCCTCCTCGCCGAGGCGGCCGCGGACGCCGCGGGTCCGGGCCGACCGGTCGTCCTGCTCCAGGACTACCACCTGTACGTCGCCGCGGCCCGCATCCGCGAGCTGCGACCCGACGCGACGATCCTCCACTTCACGCACATTCCCTGGCCCGCCGCCAGCCAGTGGCAGCTCATCCCGCAGCGGATCCGGCGCGGGATCTGCGAGGGGCTCCTCGCGGCGGACATCGTCGGCCTCCAGACGGACCGCTACGCGTCGCACTTCCTCGACACCGTCGCCAGCTTCGTCGCCGACGCGCGGGTCGAGGCGGACAGCCGGAACGTCCGCTGGCGCGGACGCCGGGTCCGGGTCCGCAGCTATCCGATCTCGGTTGACCCGGACGGGCTCGTCGCGTTCGCCGGCTCGGAGGCCGTCACGCAGCAGGTCGAGCGGTTCCGCGAGCGGCTGGCGCGTGCCGGCTCGCCCCGGGTCATCGTCCGCGCCGATCGCCTCGAGCCGTCGAAGAACGCCCTTCGCGGCTATCTCGCGTTCGAGGCGCTCCTGCTCCGGCGGCCGGATCTCCGGGCGACCGTTCGGTTCGTGGCCGTCCAGGCGGCGACCCGAACGGACATCGCCGAATACGCGGCGTACGGCGCGGCGGTCCGCGAGGTCGTCGCGCGGATCAACGGGATGGGGGATCCGGACGAGCAGCCTGTCTGGCTCTACGACGGCTCCGACTACGCGACGGCGATCGCGGCGCTCCGCCTGGCAGACGTCGTGCTCGTCAATCCCATCGTCGACGGCATGAACCTCGTCGCGAAGGAGGCTGTCCTCGTCGCCGAACGCGACCCGGCGCTCATCCTGTCCGAGACGGCGGGGGCAGCCGAGCAGATGGCGTCCGCGACGATCACCGTCGCGCCGGCGGACGTCGTCGGGACGGCGGCCGCGCTCGAGCGCGGCCTCGAGATGCCGCGCGACGAGCGGCGGCGTCGCGTCGCCGACCTCCGGCGGTCCGTTCGGCACGAGGATCTCGACTGGTGGCTGACGCGGCAGCTCCGCGATCTCGTCGCGGTCCGGGCGGGGGTCCGGCCACCGTCGCGGCGGCTGCGCGATGCCATGCGCCGTGGCGAGCGGGAGGCCGGCGGCTAGCGGGACCGCGCGCGACGGGCGCTCGACCTGCCGGCGCCCGCGCCAACGCCAGAACGCCGTTCACGCTCGAGCGCCCGCGCCAGCGCGAGGAGCACCCGCCCGGCGTCGCGCGGCGCTGCCACGAGCACGTCGGCCGCCGCCGTGAGCTCCGCCGGTGTCTCGGCCGCCCCGTGGACACCGACCGTGAGGGCCTCGAGCTCACCGCGCCGGCGGGCCGCGGCCACGGTCCGGAACGCCTCCGCGTCGCTCACGTCGTCGCCCAGCACGATGGCAGCTCCGGGCCGGTGCCGGTCGAGCAGCCGCGCCACCGCCTCGCCCTTGCCGCCGGCGCCCTGCGGCCGCAGCTCGACGATCTTCCGACCCTCGAACTGGACCAGCCCCGTCCCGCCCAGCTCCGCCTCGGCGGCATCAATGGCGGCAAGAATCCGGTCACGTGCCGCGCCGGCGTCGGGCGCCTGGCGGAAGTGGAACGCGACGGACGGGCCCTTCAGCTCGAGGAACAGCCACTCCGGCTCGCCGAGCCGCTCGACGACGGACCGGGCAAGGCTCGCCGCCGGTCGCACGTACCGCTCGAGGGCGGGCTCGACCTTGACGGCGATTCCCTCCGCGCGTGCCCGTCGCGCCAGGGAGCCGCCCTCGAGGCCGTGATTGCCGAGATAGCGGACCCCGCCTACCCGGACGCGCGCCGCGACATCCGTCGCGAGCCTGCCCGACAGGACGACGACGACCAGCCGGTCCGGCCGCGCGTCGGCGATCGCCGCGAGCCGCCGAATCGCCGCTCGGCCGGCGGCCTCGATGACTGCGCCGAGAGGATCCGTGGTGACCGGCGCCAGCGTCCCGTCGAAATCCGTCACGACGAGGAGCGGCGGCGGCGCGGCGGTGAGCGCGACGGCGCGTCGTGTCGCCTCGGCGCGCGCATCCGCTCCTGGGGCGTCGCTCGGGGCCGACCCGGTGCCGGCGGACCGCTCCGTCACGGAGTGACGGTGACGCCGGGCAGGATCGTCGAGAGGCCGTGGGCCATGAGGTCCGGCCCGATGCCGCCGAGGGCGCCGTCCCGGATGATCCCGTCCCGGTCGATCCAGAAGTGGACCGGCAGGACGACGGCCTGCCACGCCTGTTGCGCGGCGCCGTCGGCGTCGAGCGCGGTCGGGAACTGTGCGTCGAGCGACTGCGCGAACGCGCGGGCAGCCGAGTCGGATTCCCGGATGTCGACGGCGACGACCGCGAGCCCCGTGCTCGAATACCGCACCGCGAGCCCATTCATCACGGGGAACTCGTCCCGGCACGGCGGGCAGTCCGTTCGCATGAAGTTGACCCAGACCGGCTTTCCGCGGAGTGCCGCGAGGTCGAACGTGCCGCCGCCCACGAGTGGAAGGCGCAGCGGCGGCGCGGGCTGGCCAACGTGGAAGTTCGCGTTCGTTCCGCCGCTCCCCGCGCTGCCGCCCGCGGACGGGCTCGCGACGCTCGACCCCGGCGTTGGCGAGGCGGAGGCCGGCGGGGATGCCGCGGCAGTCGTGAAGGGCCGGATCGCGTGCGACGGGCCGGGTGCCGCGACCGGCTCGGGGCCGAGCGCGACGATCGCGACGATCAGGAGCGCGGCGATGAGCACCCCCGACGCGAGGCCGGTCAGGATCGGAACGTTCCTCCGCATCGCGGCGGAGCGTAGCAGCCCGGCTCGGCCGAGCGCGGACCTCCGGGACCGCTGCTAGGCTTCGGCTCGATGCCGCGTCTGTTCGATCTGCTCCGCACCCGGATCCTGCCGGCGATCCTGACGGCGGCCGGCGTGGCGCTCATCGTGGCCGGCCTGCTGTCGTACACGGTCCCGGTCGAGGCCAACCCGTCGGACTCCCCCGCCGCGACGGATCTCGCCCCGACGGCGCCTCCGACTGCCGGCGCCTCGCTCACACCGGGCGCGACCGGCAGCGGCAACGCGTCGCCGTCCGCGGTCGCCGGCCGGTTCGCGACGCGCGTCCAGATCCCGGCCCTCGGCGTCGACCTTCCGGTCATCCGGCCACCCGGCGGCCCGAGTGCCTATCCGCTGTGCAACGTGGCGATGTACATCCAGGCGCTCGGCCAGCCCGGCGAGGGACGCGGCATCTACATCTACGCCCACGCGAGAAAAGGGATGTTCCTGCCGATCCTCGATGCCTCGAAGATCAACAACGGCGCGAAGATGAAGGGCATGATCGTCAACGTCTACACGAGCGACGATCGGCTGTACCTCTACGAGGTGACCGAGGTCCGCCGCCACCAGCTCAACCTCGACGACGCCATCACCGCCGCAACCGAGGAGCTGTGGCTCCAGACATCCGAGGGGCCGCGCGGAACCCCGGGCAAGACGCAGGTCGTCGCCCGGCTGCTGTCGACACAGGCCGCCGATCACGTCGCGGCGCACCCGAAGGCGAATCCCGTCGTCTGCGGCTGACGCTCAGATCCAGTCGATCCGCCGGAGAACGGCTGCGGCGACGACGGCGAGGACGACCGTCCCGAGCGCGACGAGCCAGAACCCGCCGGCCTCCGCCCCCTTGAACGCGGTGCCGGCCTCGCTCATCCCGAAGATGCCGGCGATCGCGCCGATCCCGGCGAGGATGACCGTGACCCCGGTCAGCCGCTTCATGACCAGCGACAGGTTGTTGTTGACCGTCGAGAGGTAGACGTCGAGCGTCCCCGACACGAGCTCGCGGTAGTTGTCGAGCTCGTCGGTCACGCGGATGAGGTGGTCGTAGACGTCGCGGAAATAGACGATGTGGTCCGGCGAGATGAGCGCGGTGTCGCGGTTCGTCAGCTGGTTGAAGATCTCGCGCGCCGGCGAGGTGGCGCGGCGAAGCGCGATGAGCTCCCGCTTCAGGGCGAACAGCCGCTGGAGCGTCCACTGGGATGCCCGCTCCACGACGTCGTCCTGGAGCTGGTCGATCTCGTCCGCCAGCCGGTCGAGGACCGGGAAGTAGCCGTCGACGATCCAGTCGCAGAGCGCGTAGAGCAGGAAATCGGGGCCGCGGATGAGGTGCTCCATGTTGTCCTGGCGGAGCTGGGGGGCGAGGTGCGGGTCCCAGTCGGCGTCGTGGATCGACAGCAGGAAGTTCGGCGCCAGGACGAAGTCGATCTCGGTCGCCCGCGCCTCGCCCTCGAACGCGAGGGCGAACATGACGATGTGGGAGACGCCACCGATCTGCTCGACCTTCGCCCGCTGATTTCGCTCCCCGACGTTGACGGCGACGAGCGGATGCAGGCGGAGCGCTTTCGTCAGGGCGGCAAGCGTCGCGTCGCTTGGCTCCGTGACGTCGATCCAGGCCCAGCACTTGCCGGCGAGCGCAGTCTCGAGGGCATCGAGATCCGGAAGGTCGATCCGCTTGCCGCCGCGGACGGCGCGCATCCGGACGGTGTCGGGCGGGAGGTCGACGCGCGGCTTGCCCGCCGCAGCTCCGGCGGACGGCTCGCCCGCCGACTCGGCGGAGGGGGCGGCGTCGGCCGACTTCCCGGCGTCGGCCGTCGAACCTGATGGCTTGTCACGCCCGGACGGCCGCGCACCCGTCGCCTCGGAATCCCGTCGCCGTGGCTGCGGCTTCCGTCGCCCCGACGACCGCGGCCCCGTCGGCTGCGGCGCCCGACGCTTCGTGGTTGCACTCGGGGCCGGACTGCCGGCCGCCGGGGCGGTGCCGCGGGCCGTCCCTTCGTCCGGGTTCGGCGGGGCGGCGTCTGGCACCGCGGGCGATGGGGACTCTTCAGAGCGCGAGCGTCGGCTCGACTTCGTCGCGGCCATCGGACTCCATTCGTTCCCCGGGCGCGATGACGGCCGCCGGGCCGTCGGCCTCGGGCAGCATACGCGCCCGTCGGCCCATGACGAGTGCGGCCGGCACGGCGGCGGCCGTGAGTCCC
>DASWSI010000115.1:0-11049 GCA_036402715.1 Candidatus Limnocylindrales bacterium | reverse complement strand
GTGGTTGTCACGCTGCTTCGGGATGAGGAACCGCTTGCCGATCTCGATCTTCTCCTGCTGGGTGTAGCCCGGCAGCTGGACGATCTCCATCCGATCGCGGAGGGCGGCGGGGATCGGGTCGATGAGGTTGCCCGTCGCGATGAAGAGCACCTTGCTCAGGTCGAACGGAACCTCGAGGTAGTTGTCCTGGAAGCTGTTGTTCTGCTCCGGGTCGAGGACCTCGAGCAGTGCGGACGACGGATCGCCGCGGAAGTCCATCCCGATCTTGTCGACCTCGTCGAGCATGAAGACGGGATTGTTGGAGCCGGCGGTCTTCAGGTTCTGGATGACGCGGCCGGGGAGCGCGCCGATGTACGTCCGGCGGTGCCCGCGGATCTCCGCCTCGTCGTGGATGCCACCCAGGCTCATCCGGACGAATTTCCGGCCCATCGCCCGCGCGACGCTCTTGCCGAGCGACGTCTTGCCGACGCCGGGGGGTCCGACGAGCGCGAGGATGGGGCTGCGGATGGTGTCGGCGAGGGTCCGGACGGCGAGGTACTCGAGGATCCGCTCCTTGATCTTCTCGAGGCCGTAGTGGTCCTCGTCGAGGATTCGGGCGGCCTCCTTGATGTTGAGCTGATCGTCCGTCGAGACGTTCCACGGCAGGGCGACGAGCCAGTCGACGTACGTCCGGATCACGCCAACCTCCGGGGAGGCGGACGGGATGCGGCTCATCCGGTCGACTTCCTTGAGCGCCCGCGCCTTGATGTCATCCGGCATCCCCGCCGCCTCGACCTTGTCGCGCAGCTCGTTGATCTCGGCCTGCTGCGGGTCGTCCTCGCCGAGCTCGCGCTGGATCGCCTTGAGCTGCTCGCGGAGGATGTACTCGCGCTGGGTCTTGTCCATCTCGGACTTGACCTCGGACTGGATCTTGCCCTTCAGCTCGAGGATCTCGACCTGCCGCGCGAGGAAGTTGGAGACGAGCTTCAGGCGCTCGATGACGTCGATCGTCTCGAGGAGCTCCTGGCGCTGCTCCGTCGTCATGTCCGGGCTGTACGCGACCATGTCGGCGAGCAGGCCCGGCTCGGTGATGTTGCGTGCGGCAACAGCAGCCTCGGGCGGGACCGGAGCGCCGTTCGCGACGTACTGCTCGATCTGCGCCTGGACCGTCCGCATCAGCGCCTGGACCTCGAGCCCGCCCGGGCTCGCGTCCGCCACCTCCTCGATCCGGCCGCGGAGATATGGCTCTGTCTGGACGAAGCCGTGGAGCCGGATCCGGCCCTGGCCCTGGACGATCGCGCGGACCGTCCCGTCCTGGAGCTGGACGACCTGGGCGATCTTCGCGAGCGTCCCGACCTCGTACAGCTCGCCGGCGTTGTTGATGTCCTCCTGCTCAGCCTGGCGCTGAGTCACGAGGGCGATGGGTCCGCCTTCGGCGACCGCGGCGTTGAGCGCGTTGACGCTCTTCTCGCGGCCCACCTGGAGCGGGACGATCATCTCCGGAAAGATGACCGTCTCCCGGAGCGCGACGAGCGGCAGCTCGCGCGTCGGGGCGGCGGTCTGCGGCTCCTCGGTCGGGGTGGACGGTCGCTTGGCCATTGGATCTCCTAGGGGTTCGACTACGCGCTGGTGGTTCGAGTGAGTGGTTGTGTTCGGTTGATGAAGGGCCGCGAGCGGGTCATGCGCCGCTCGCGGCTTCGGTTGCATCGGCGGCGGCCTGACGGACGACGCCCTCGTCATAGAGGCGCTCGAGGATCCGCGTCCCGAGGCGTTCCTCGAGCTCGAAGAGGATTCGCACGCCGGCAAGGTTGACGCCGAGGTTCTGGGTCAGGTGGCGGATCCAGAGGACCCGCCGGATGTCGTTCTCGCTGTAGAGCCGGATGTTCGAAGGCGTCCGCGCCGGACAGACCAGCCCCTCGTCCTCGTAGATCCGCAGGGTCCGCGGGTGAACGCTGACGATGCTCGCCGCCACGCTGATCACGTAGACGGGTCGCGTGGGATCCTGGCCGGGCCGGCGATACGCCACGCGGCTACTCCCGCGTACCTGCGGGCGCCGCAACGCCGTTCGACTCGTGGCCATTGGACCGCTGCCCGTTGCTGACCGGCGAGATCCGGATCTGACGCGGCTTGACCTGCTCCGCCTTCGGAACCCGAAGCGTCAGCAGCCCGTTCTCGAACGTTGCCTCCGCCTTGTCCGGCTCGAGGCCCGTGGGAAGCGTGACCGAGCGGCTGAATGCGCCGCGCCGGATCTCCCGGACGAGGAAGTCGCCTTCGTTCGCGGACTGCTCCGCCTTCGTCTCGCCGCGGATCGTTAGCGTCCCGTCCGCGACTGTGACGTCGACCTGCTCCGGGTCGATCC
Organism: Candidatus Limnocylindrales bacterium; assembly: GCA_036402715.1. Classification (GTDB taxonomy): domain Bacteria; phylum Chloroflexota; class Limnocylindria; order Limnocylindrales; family CSP1-4; genus JACDAV01. The sequence continues at coordinate 8,711 of DASWSI010000115.1, read as the reverse complement.
CGGGGAGCGCGGCCTGGATCACGAGCGCATCGCTGGTCGTGGAGACATCGAGCGGCAACGAGAACGAGTCCGACGCGGACCCGGGGTACTGGCCGGGACGAACAAAGCTGTCCTCAAACAGCCGATCCATCGCCTGGCGGAGCGAGAGCAGCTCCCCGAAGGGCGACGGACGGCGCGTCATCGTCATGATGCACACCTCCTGAACTGCGATGGTCCGACACTGCCCGCGACATCTCAGCGGACACACCGGCATGCTAGAACCCTGACAACACCGTTGTCAAGAGTCAGGAGTGCCAACGTGATGCTGAGAGGCAACCGGGCGCAGCGAGACGACGAGCAGACGGGGCCGGCGATGGGCCGGGACGAACACCCCACGAGGGCCGGTCTTGAGCGGCGTCGTCGCCGCCACGCGCGCTCGGTCTAGCCGGCGCCGGCCGTCTCGGCGTCGCCGATCAGCTGGTCGTGGAGGAGCGTCTCGCACTCGGTTCGGCCGATGGCGATGACCTTGTCGCCCTCGCGGAGGATCATCTCCGGCCGAAGCGCTGTCGCGACGCCGTCGCGGATGACGGCGAACAGCGAGCAGCCGTCGGGGATCGTCAGGTCCTTCGGCGCGCGTCCCACCGCGGGCGAGCCGGGCTGGAGATGCGCCTCGATCAGCTCGAGCTCACCCCCGCCGAGCGCCGCGAGATGGAGGAGCTCGTGGACGGGGATGTCCTGCTCGATCGAGCCGAGGATCATCCGGGTCGGGCTGATCAGCTCGTCGACGCCGAGGTGCTTGAAGAGCCCCTCGTTCTTCGGGTTGTTGACCCGGGCGATCGTGCGCGGGACGTCGAAGTGGTGCTTCGCCATCTGGCAGATGACGAGGTTGTCCTCGTCGTCACCGGTGACGGCGGCGACGATGTCGGCGCGGTTGCAGCCCGCCTCCGCGAGGTACTTGCCCTCGCAGCCGTCGTGCGGGATGACGACGGAGCCGATCTCGTCCGCGATCTGGTCCGCCCGGCTGCGGTCCTTCTCCATCAGAACGACCTCGTGGCCGGCCTCGATCAGCTCCTTCGTCAGGTAGTAGCCGACCTTGCCGCCGCCGATGACGAGAACGAACACCGTCAGGCCTCCTGTTCGGGCATCGCGGGTGCGCGCGACGAACCAGGCCCGCCGAAGGCCGCGGTCGATCCGCGGGCCGTCGCTCCATCGCCCCGCGCACCGCCGACTCCGCCTGCCGCGGTGAGGTCGTGGTGCTCGCCACCCGGATGCACCCCGGTCGGGAGCTGGATGCCCGGGACGCCGGAAGTGGGAAGGCCCAGGAACGTCCGGACGGCATCCGCCATGAGCGTCGTGCGGCAGAGCGCCGCAAGGCCCAGATCGGCGTAGGCCGCGGCGCGAAGGGGATCGTTGATCTTGGCGATGACCTGCTTCGCGCCGAGCGCCTCGACCGCGAGCTGGGCGGCCATCACATTGCGGTTGTCGCCCTCGGTCATCGCGAGGAAGAGGTCCGCGTGCTCGGCTCCCGCCCGGCGCAGCGTGTCCTCGTCCGTCCCGTCGCCGCGGACGGCGCTCCCGCCGAACGTGCCCGGCAGCCGGTCGAAGGCGCGCGTCAGCGTGTCGACCACGATGACGTCGTGGCCGGCGCGATCGAGGACGTCCGCCAGCTCGGCTCCGACGCGGCCGCAGCCGACGATCACCGTCTTCAAGCTCCCTCCTCGGGAATCGGCTCCCGCACGACCCACACGGCGCACGGCGCGTTCTTCAGCACGTACGGGATGGTACGGCCGATCACGAAGTCGCCCCCGAAGCGCTTGCGGTAGGCGAGGCCGAGGACGAGCAGGTCCGCCTCGCGCTCGACCGCCTCGTCCACGAGCGCGGCGCCGACGTCGCGGGCCTGGAGGAGGATCGGCTCCATCCGCTGGCGGTTGTTCTCGGCGACGCTCTCCGCGAGGTCGAGGACGCGCTGGGCCTCCTCGGAGCCGCCGGCGACGTCCGCGTCGAGCGGCAGCGTCCAGTCGATCTCGACGACGTGGACGGCGAACAGCTCGGCCTTCTGGGGCCGAGCGAGCTCCGCGACGAGGCGGACGATTCGGGCGTCGCCGGGGCCGCCGTTGAGGGCGACGACGGCGCGCCGAAATGAAGGACTGTCTGGACCGGGCACCGCGAAGGTGTTCCTCAGGACATCGATTGGGCGTCGATTCGTGCCCCGGGTCGCGGGGCGATGGCACGATACCACCGGCGCGCGGGCGGTCACGAGAAGGGCCGCCGAGCCCGCCCGCCGTCTCCCGGCCGCCACGCCCGCGTGCGGCTCAGTGGCCTCGACGGTACGGAACGTTGACCACCACCGTGTGCGAGCGGCCGAGGAGCGCCGCGCGCAGCCGCTTCGCCGACTGGTTGTAGAGCAGCCGCTCCCACCAGTGGTGGGCGACGTACTCGGGCAGGACGACGATCGTGACCGGGGCGTCGCGATCCGGCGGCCAGGCCTGGTCGAGGACATCGAGGTAGGCGACGATCGGTGCGACGAGCGCGCGGTAGGGCGACTCGACGATCACGAGCGGCACGCCCGGGAACTGCCGCTCCCAGCGTGCTCGCAGCTTCTCCGCCTCGTCCGCGTCCTCGGTCACGTAGACCGCCCGGACGTCCGTCCCGGTCGACCGCCCGAAGTTGATCGCCTGGACGACGGCCCGGTTGATGCCGTTGATCGGGACGATGACGCGTTCCTCGCGGTGCGGCCCGGCGAACACGAGGTCGTCGCGGACGGCGAGGTCCTCGGCCTGGCCGTCGTACTGCCGCCGGATGAAGAGCATCAGGGTCACCAGCGTCGGGATCAGGAGGATGACGAACCACGCGCCGTCGCGGAACTTCACGCTCGTGACGACGACCGCGACGATCCCCGTCGCCACGCACCCCACGGCGTTCACGGCGAGCTTGAACCGCCAGCCGGGCGGCCGCTCCCGGAGCCAATGGCGGATCATCCCGGCCTGGCTGATCGTGAAGTCGATGAACACCCCGACGGCGTACATCGGAATCAGTGCATGGGTGTGACCGCCGGCCACGAGCACGAGCGACGCGGCGATGAGGCCGAGCAGGACGATCCCCGTCGAGAACGCCAGCCGGTCGCCGCGATAGCTGAACTGGCGCGGGAAGAACCCGTCCACGGCGAGCACGGCCGCGAGCCGCGGGAACGCCGCGAATGACGTGTTCGCGGCGAGGAACAGCAGCAGCGCCGTGAAGGCCTGGAACGCGTAGAACCCGATGGTGTCGCCATAGACCGTCTTCGCGACCTGGGCGACGACAGTCTGCTTCGGATTGTCGATCGGGTAGATCCCGAACCGCGTCGCGAGAAACGTGATCCCGATGAAGAGCACGGCGAGGATCGCGGCCATGAACATCAGCGTCGCGGCCGCGTTCTTCGGTTCCGGTTTCTGGAACGCCGGCACGCCGGTCGCGATCGCCTCGGTCCCGGTCAGCGCGACCGCGCCGGATGCGAACGCCCGGAGCAGGACGAACGCGCCGACGTTTTCGGCCGTGCCCTTCGTCGCCGCGACGATGTCGGGCGGTGGCGCGCCGTGCTCGCCGAGGATCACGACCCGGTAGACGCCGATCGCGATCATCGTCAGCGCGCTGAAGAGGAACAGGTAGGTCGGGACGGCGAAGATGTTGCCGGCCTCGCGGAGACCGCGGAGGTTGGCGAGCGTGATGAGCGCGAGCGCGGCGATTCCGATGAGGACGCGGTCCGTGTCGGCGGAGAGCGCGGGCACGGCGGACGCGATCTGCTCGACCGCGGACGAGGTCGAGACGGCCGCCGTCAGGTTGTAGTCGATGAGGAGCGCGGAGGCAGCGACGAGCGACGCGACGCGCCCGAAGTTCCGCTTCGACACGGAGTACGAGCCGCCGCCGGTCGGGTAGGCGAGGCAGACCTGCCGGTAGCTGAAGGCGACGAGCGCGAGGAGGCCGGCGATCGCAATCGCGATCGGCAGCGCCAGCCCGATCGCGGCGGCGCCGGCGCCGGCGAGGAGGAACGCGAGAATGATCTCCTCGGTCGCATAGGCGGACGACGAGATCGCATCCGAGCTGAAGATCGCGAGCGCCTTCTTCTTCGACAGTCGCTCGCCGGTCTCCTCGTCGGAGTGGAGCGGGCGCCCGATCGCGACGGCCTTGACGCGGCCCCAGACCTTCCCGGCCGGCGTCGTCGGCATGCTCGCGGCCTGCTTCGCCGTCAGCTGGTTCGGGCCGGTGTACCGGAAGTACGGCGAATGCGGCCGCTCGACGCGCAGGCGGCGGTCGCCGGGCTTTCGGCCGTGGATCGGTCGGCGGCCGCCGATCATCGCGGATCGCCTGTGCGAGCCACGGCCGCTAGCCGCACGCAGACGGTGTGGTCGGCGGTCACCGCTGGACGGTCAGATGCCGTACGACAGCCGGCCGGCGAGGCGGCTCGGAAGCCCCGCCGCCGTCATCGCCGCCTGGACCGCGACGATGTCGTACGCCACGCGATGCCACGAGCAGCTCGGCGCCGTCGTGTCGAGAACGAGATAGCTCGCCGCGGGGTCGCCGTCGCGCGGCTGGCCGACGCTGCCGGGGTTGAGAAGCGCCGGGCGGTCGTCGAGCGGCACGCTCGCACCGGCCGACGGGCTGATCGCCTCGACCGCGCCGTCGTCCTGGCGGTAGACGATCGGGACGTGTGTATGACCGTGGAGGCCGTACCGCGTGCCGAGAACCGCGAGGTTCGCGCGCGCCACCGGGATGGAGGTGATGTACTCCCACGTCGGGTCGCGCGGGCTGCCGTGAACCAGCGTGAACTCGCCGTCGACGTGGCGCTCCGGAAGCTTGTCGAGCCACGCTCGCGTCGGCTCATGGATCGCGTCGCGGGTCCACTCCATCGCGGCCTTCGCCTCCGGGTTGAACCAGTCGATCTCCTGTCCCCCGCACGCCGCCGCATCGTGGTTGCCGCGGACGCCGACGGCACCGACCGAGGCGAGGCGCTCGACGACCCCGTCCGGCTCCGGGCCGTAGCCGACGACGTCGCCGAGGTGCCAGACGGCGTCGACCGAGCCGAGGGCACCGAGGACCGCGTCCAGCGCAGCGAGGTTCGCGTGGATGTCCGAAAGCACGGCGATTCGCATTCATCTGCAGCGTAGCAGGGGCGCGTCACCACGGCCGCCGCCGACGCTCGGCGGGGTCGCGCGGGAAGCCCGGCGGCGTCCGACGCGCCTTCGTCGCGACGACGAGCTTGTGCCCCTCGAGGCCGTGAACCCGCGGCTCGACGACGTCGATGTCGCCGCCGCCCACCGCATCCATCGCGCGTCGTGCGGCTTGCAGCTCGTCGTCGATCGAGCCGCGCTTCCAGGCGACGAGGCAGCCGCCCGGACGGAGCAGCGGAAAGGCCAGCTCGACGAGCTCCGCGAGCGAGCCGACGGCGCGGGCGGTCACTGCCGGCCACGCGTCGCGGTGGCGCGGATCCGCAGCGAGCTGTTCGGCGCGAACCGCGGCCGCGGCCGCGCGCGCCCCCAGGTTCGTCGCCGCGATCGCCGTCTCGAGGAACGCCACCTTCTTGCCCACGGAGTCGATCAGCAGCGCGCGTTCCGTCGGCACGGCGGCGGCCAGCGTCAGCCCCGGGAATCCGCCGCCGCTGCCCAGGTCGACGAGGCGGTCGATGCCGCGCGAACGCAGCACCGGCACGGCGGTCAGGCTGTCGATGACGTGGAGTCGCGCGACCGCTGCCGGGTCGCGGATCGACGTGAGGTTGATCGCCGCGGTCCACGCGAGGAGGAGTCGGACGTGGCCATCGATGGCCGCGCGCGCATCGTCCGTGAGCGTGAGGCCGAGATCCTCGAGGCCTGCGTCGAGGGTCGCGCGGTACGTCGCGGGGAGCTCCGGCAGGCCCTGAACGCGCGTCGGGAGCGACTCTCGCTGGCGGATCAGGCACCCCTCCTGTGGATGTGCCGGATGCCGCCGGAGAAAGACGCTCCCGGCGTGGTCGTGCTGCGCACTGCGGGCTGGTGCGGTCTTCCCTGGCTCGATCGGTTCACGGCGGGGTCTCCCCACGCCCCTCGCGAGCCAGGTTACCCTCCTCCGGGGACCCCAGTGCGGATGCCGGACGGTACGGTTCCCAAACCGTCGCTGTCAACGCGGTTATCCACGAATCCACCCCGTTCCGCGGAACTTGTGGACAAGGGCACTCCCGGTCCCCGAACGTCTCGCAATCTCTCGCCGCGGCGGCCTCGGCACGTGCCAGGGGCCGAGTGTCAGGCGGGGCTGCCGTCGTGCTTGCGCAGGCCCTCGATCGCACGCAGCCGAGCGCGCGTCGTCCGCGCGCCGGCCTCGTCCTCGGGCGTCGGCGCGACCTTCGTCCCGGAGCTCCGGAGCAGCGTCGGGCGCGGCGGGCTCGGGGGCGGCGTCCGGATCGCCTTCGGCGCCGCGACGGGCTCGAGGTTCGGCGACGACCCGGTCGCGATCGCCCGGAGCACAGCACGCTCCTCGAGTCGAACCTCCTCGAGGCCGATCGCCTTCGTCGTCGCGGACGCGACGGCGTTCGGCTCCGCTCCGGCGGGCCCGGGGAGGACGAGGACGAAGCTCGACCCGGAGCCGGGGACGGACGCGACGTCGAGGTCGCCGGCCATCGCCCGCGCAAGGTCCCGGGCGATCGGCAGGCCGAGCCCCGTGCCCGTGATCCGCTCGTGTCCCGCCATCCGATAGAAGCGTTCGAAGATCCGGCCGCGGTCGTCCGGGGAGATCCCGACTCCCTCATCCCGAACCGCGACGAGCGCGACGGACCCGTCGAACCAGGCCGCGACCTCGACCGACGAGCCGACCGGCGCGAACTTCAGGGCGTTGCCGGCGAGGTTCGTGAGGATCTGCTCGACCCGCCGCCGGTCGCCGGTCGCCGCCTTGAGCCGCGGCGGAAGCGTCGTCCGAAGGTCCACGCCACGCGCCATCGCGATCGGGGCGAGGCCATCGACGACGCGGGCCCCGACCTCGGCCAGCGAAAACGCCCCCACCTCGAGGCGCAAGGTTCCGGATTCGAGCCGCGACAGCTCGAGCAGGTCACCGACGAGATCCGTCATCGTCTCGACGATCTGGCGGCTGCGCTCGAGGAAGTCGAGCTCGTCCGCCTCGTTCTTGACCTTCCCGCCCAGGACGAGCTCGAGGTACCCGGAGAGGCCCGTCAGCGGGGTCCGGAGCTCATGGGCGACGGTGGAGACGAACCGCGTCCGTTCACCGTCGCGGGCGCGGAGACTCGCCAGCTCGCGCTCGGTGGCGATCTGGTCCGTGACGAGCGCGAGCGCGACCGCCGCGTGGCGTGCGAGCTGCGGCGGGAGCCGCTGCTCGAGCTCGATCGGGCCGGACTCGCTCGCAAAGTCGAACCCGAGGGCGACGCCGCCGGCGGACGGGATCGGGAGACAGGCGAAGTGGTGGCTCGGCGGCGCGGACGCTCGACGGGGAGCGCCGGACGACCCCTCGCGGGGTGCCGTCATGACGATGGCGATCGGAGCACGACCCGACGCTGCGCGGACCGCGCGGCTCCGCGGTGCCCAGGCATCGAGCCACGAGGCGAGCGCCTCCGCGTCATCCGAGTCCTCGCCGGGCGTCTGCGAGACCGCGACCCGGCGTCCATGGGAGTCGGCGAGGACCGCGGCCCGCCGCGCCCCGACCGTCTTCGCGAGCAGTTCGAGGAGCCCGGCGAGGCGCGTCTCCGCGTCGGCGTCGCTGGCCAGGATGTCGAGCGATCGCGCGAGCAGAACGGTTTCGCGGTGCGCCAGCTGGTCCGCGAAGCGCCGGTACGTGACCCGGCGATCGGAGAACGGTCGCGGCGCACCGATGACCGGAGGCGCGACGCTGGACCGGCCGGGAAGGTTTTCGGACATGGCCTCTGGGCGCTTCGAAGAGCCGGCACGTGCGCGAATCCGGACGGTCGCGCACCCCCGGCGGTGATCGTGTTGGCGCCGGTGCAGGCGGGAAATCCCCCGACCGGCGGCTGCCCCGGACCCGGAAGTACTGGTCGCCGCCGGGACGTCAGGCGGTCGCCGCCAGCGCCCGTCGCGGGTCGCTCACCGCCGCCGACGCGTTCAGGCCGCGGTCGGCGCGATTCGCGGCCGCGCCCTTCGGCCTCCCCTCAGCCGGATCGGCCGCCGGCGCGAACCGGTCGGCCGAGCGTCCGCCGCACGACGTCGATCACCTCGTCGACGTACTTGTCCGCCTCGCCGCGTTCCGCTGCCGTCCGGACGCAGCCCTGGACGTGATCCTCGAGCACGAGAATCGAGAGCGAGTCGACGGCCGCCCGGAGTGCCGCGGTCTGCTGGAGGATGTCGACGCAGTACTCCTCGCGCTCGATCATTCGCGCGATGCCGCGGACCTGACCCTCGATCCGGCTGAGCCGCCGAACGAGATTCGCCTTGTCCTTCGAGTACGCGTGGCGGAACTGCCCGGCGTCCGCGGCCGCGCCGGCGGAGCGCGTCGTCGAGCGCGTCGTGTTGGGCGTCGTCATGCGGTGATCATACTGGCGGGGGGTATCGACGAGCAAGCCGCTCGTAACGCGGCGACGCCCGGCCGCTGTTCGCCGACAGCCCGGGGACCCGATAGACTGGGCGCCGATGGAGCCGCGCGACGGTCCGGGTGAGGCGACGAGCGGCGGCGAGTGCGCCGCCTGCGGGCAGACCGTCCCCGCCAGCCGAATCCGGCTCCTCGCGACGCGTGAGGATCTCGCCTTCGCGGAGCTCAGCTGCGGATCG
>DASWSI010000114.1:0-10885 GCA_036402715.1 Candidatus Limnocylindrales bacterium | reverse complement strand
CGGCTGTCGCCGCCACACCTCGGCCTGGCCGGCCGGCGCAGCGCCGGCGGAACCGTGGCGCGGCGCCGCCCAGCGGGGCAACTGCGGCCGAACCCGCCCGGCCGAGGCCACGTTCCTCTCAAATGTCACTGCCGCGCGCGTTAGCGACTAGGTTCCAGTCAGATGTCGCGCTGGGTCGCATATGAGAAGAACCGCCGCCACGTCCACGCACGAAACCGAGGTGCGCCCCGGTGCGGGTCGTGTCTCGTGGCACTCCGGAGAGAATCTGGCGGAAACTCGGCGGCCGCGGACGTGCCGCCCAGCCGGGAACGTGCCGGGGCCGCACGCGCAGGCGCCCACACGCGACGCTCGAGGGGCGACGGGCTATGCGCGCGGCCGCCCACCCGCCCGCGGCGAGCCAGACGCGAATCGGCCGGCGGTGGAATGCCGCCGGCCGATTGCGCTGGGCGATGCCCGATGGATCAGCTCTTGTCGCCCTGGTTGACCTCACCTCGCCAGGCGCCGGTCTCGGTGCCGCGCGCCTCGATGAACTCCTTGAAGCGCTCGAGGTCGCCCTTGACGCGGCTGTCGGCGAAGCCTGCGGCGGTGCCGAGCTTCTCGACCGCACCCTCGGGCTCGACGTCCATCTGGACGGTCACCCGCGTCGTGCTGTCGTCGAGCCGGTGGAACGTCACGACGCCGCCGTTCGGGGCACCGCTCGTCGCCGTCCAGGCGACGCGCTGATCAGGCGTCTGCTCCGTGATCTTGGCGTCCCATTCCTTTTCCTTGCCGGCGATCTTCGCAACCCAGTGGAGACGCGTGTCGTCGAGCTGGTCCACTCGCTCGACGCCTTCCATGAACTGCGGAAACGTCTCGAACTGCGTCCACTGGTCGTACGCGGTTCGGACCGGGACCTTGACGTCGATTGACTGCACTACGGTCGACATGGCGCTCCTTTCGCTGTGGCTGCGTGGCAGCCTGCTGGCCTCGACAATTTCGAGCTGAACAAGGGAGACGCCCACCGTTGGGCCGGTGGGCGTCTCGTCGCTGGATCTACCGAGCCGACCTGCGGCCCGGGGTGGGTCAGACCGCGCCGCGACCGGTGCGGCTGCGGCCCGTGACCGCGTTGACGACGACAACGACGATGACCGCGCCGATGACGGCAGTCACGATCGAGCTGATGTCGAGCGGGCCGTTGATGACGTCCTTGTTGAACAGGAGTCCGGCGAGGAAACCACCGACGATCGCGCCGATGATGCCGAGCACAACGTGCCCGATGACCCCGAGACCCTCATCGCCCCGGACGAGGAAACCGGCCAGATAACCGGCGATCGCGCCGAGCACGAGCCACGCAATGATGCTCACTGAGAACCTCCGTCCCTTCCATGTACCCGCCCTGTCGAGCGGGCCACCAATGTCGTCCAGCGGGTGTACGCACCTCGACAACGCCGAGCGCTCGGCCGTATCAACGACCTGACAAGGTGTGCGGCAGACGCGGACCCGCCTGGGCGCCGGACATGGAAACGCCGGGGCCGCCACGGCCCCGGCGTTTGCGCTTCCGCGTCGGTCAGCTGGCGGACGGCGAGGCGAGCCCGCCGGACGGGCTCGCGGAGCCGCCGGTCGTGCTGCTGCCCGACGGGCTCGCTGCGCCGGCGGGGCTGGCGGCGCCGCCGGCCGGGCTGCTCGACGAGTTGTTGTTGCAGCCCACCAGCGCGGCGAGCAAGGCCAGCGTGAGAACGGCTCGTTTGATCATTCGGTCACCTCGTCCTGGTTCATACCCGCGTCGTGCGAGTGCCACTTCGGCCGACGTTCGCCGGGCCGCGACGGACCGTATGTGCCGTTCGCGTTCGGGGACCGGCCGGACCCCGGCGGAGCCGTTGCACCGCCATGCCGCCGACGTTGCAGGTAGTCGACCGGGCGCCGGGTGGTGCACGCTGGCACCGCTTCGACAACCGTGCAACGGCCCTGTTACGGGGGCTCGTTCCCGGCCTCGCGCGGCCGGTACCATCCGCCGCCGAAAGTCATGCGCAGTCACCACAGCGACACACGCGACACCGCGACCACCCGACGAGCCGCAGCGAGACCCCGCGGCAACCCAACCCAAGCGTCCCCTGTGCGCCTGAGGCCCCAAGCGATGATCGAACAGACACAGCTCCCCGTCGCGACGCCGGAAGAGTTTCCGCGCGACGAGCGCTCGATGCGGGTCTTCGAGTACGCCATGGCATTCGTGGCCCTCCTGGCGGCGCTGCTGCTGTCGTTCCGCTGACTGATCGAAGGCGCACCGGCGCCTCGCAGCCCAAGGCGCGTCCCCGCCGACCAGGCAGTCGCGAGCGGGCGGACGAATCTTCTGAACCCACACCGATCGGCCCGCGCGCGCGGCTGTACGACGCCGAGCAGCGCGACCGTGACGTCCGCCTGACGCGCGAGCTCGTCTCGTCCCTCGAGGAACGCCAGCTCCTGTGGGTCGACGTCGACAGCCGCAGCGGCAACCTCTTCGCCGAGGTGGCCGCGATCCTCGACATCCCGGAGCGCACCGGTGAGCGAATCCTCGAGGACTTCGGCCGCGCCGGCGTCATCCGCTACCGGGGCGCGATTCACCTCACCGTCGAGGCGCTCGAGGCGGTCGAGGACGACGACCAGGTCGTTCGCCGGGAGCTCGACCTGCTCGCGCGTCGCAACCTCGTCCTGACCGTCCACGACGGACCGATCGCCGCGCTCGGCCGGTTCCAGGAGGAGCTCCACGGCGACGATTCGCTGCTCGGGGAGCTCGACGCCGGGGCGTTCCTCGCCGCGCTCGTCGACACGGTCATCACGACGTACTTCGCCCGGATCGAGGAGATCGAGCGCGACATCGACCGCCTCGACGAGGTCGCCCTGCGTGGCCCGGACAGCGAGGTATTCCTCGTCGAGGTCCTCCGGCTCCGCCGACGTGTCGCCGTCCTCCGACGAACGGTCGCCCCGCATCGCGAGGCGTTCGCCCCGCTGGCGCGGTCCGAGGTCGCGCTCGACGAGGTGCTCGGCCACTCGCTGCCGGCGCTCCTCGAGCGCCTCGAGCGCGTCATCGACTCGATCGAGAATGCGCGCGAGCTCCTCGTCGGGTCCTTCGACATCTACCTCGGCGGCGCCGCGCACCGTTCGAACGAGGTCATGAAGGTCCTCACGATCCTGTCGGCGATCCTGCTGCCGGGCGTCGCGCTGGCGGGGATCATGGGGATGAACTTCAAGCTCGGGTTCTTCGACGACCCGTCGAACTTCTGGGTCGTGCTCGGGGCGATGATCCTGTTCGCGATCGGGATCCTGGGCTTCGCCAGGGTCAGGCACTGGCTCTGAGGCGCGCGGCGCGGATCAGCCCTCGGCCATCACCTTCAGGCTGAACCCGAACTCGGAGCCGCCGCCCGCCCTCGGTGCCGCCCAGATCCGGCCGCCCATCGCCCGGATGAGCCGTGCGCACACGAACAGCCCGATTCCGGCACCGCTCGCCGACCCGGCGGTCGACGGCGACCGGTAGTAGAGCTCGAAGAGCCGATCCGCCTCCCCGGGCGGGAAACCGGGTCCGTCGTCGAGGATCCGGACAAGGACCTCGTCGCCCGCGGCCTCGACGAGCGCCTCGACGCGCGCGCCCGCGCCGGCGTACTTCGCGGCGTTCGACAGGAGGTTGCGAACGACCTGCTCGACGTAGGTCGCGTCCGCGGCCACGGTCGGGACCCCGCCCGGCACGCGGAGCGTGAAATCGACTCCCGGCCAGCGAACCTCCTCGGAGCGAATGACGCCGGGCAGGACTCGCTGGAGCAGTACCGGCTCGTCGCCGATGTCCGTCTCCTCCTCCCCGAACCGGGTCAGCGCGATGACGTCCTCGACGAGCCGATGGAGCCGCTCGGCCTCGATGTGGATGTCCTCGAACAGGCTCCTGCGCATCTCCTCGTCAAGCGTGCTCGAGCTTCGGGCGAGGACCTTGGATCCGGCGAAGATCGTCGTCACCGGCGTCCGAAGCTCATGCGACAGGACGCCGATGAAGGTGTCGCGGACCGCCTGACGCTGTCGCGCCGCGGTGACATCGCGCAGAAGGACGATGGTCTCCGTGTCGCCCTGCTCGCCCTTGCCGGCCTGGGCGGCGACGGGGTACGTGCTCAGCTCGATCCAGCGATCGTCGTCGCCCGTCACCCGCAGCTCGATCGGGCCGCCGCGGGTCTGGAGCGCCGGACCGCGCTCGGGACCGTCGTCGAACTCGGCGAGCAGATCGGCGTACGTGGCGGCACCGGCCTCGGGCAGCAGCTCCTCGGCGGCCGGGTTTGCGAGCGCGATCGTCCCGTCTTCGCCGCACACCACCACGCCTTCACCCATCGCCCTGATGACGGCGTTCAGCTCCGCCGCTCTCGCGTGCTCGGCCTCGGCGAGACGCTGCAGCCGAGCCTGCGCCTCGATCCGGTCGGAGATGTCGCGTGCCGTCGCGACGATCCGTCCCGGCTCGCCCGGAAAGACGATGTGCTGGAGCAGCATCTCGACCGGTAGCCGGTTGCCGGACCGGTGGCGGACGCTGAGCGTCACGGTCCGCGATTCGAGCCGCCGCTCGACGAGCGGAGTGATCATCGCCCGGAGCTGCCGCTCGTCGAGGTCCGTCGTCAACATCGTCGGGTTCATCCCGAGCAGCAGCTCCTCGTCGTAGCCCGTCTGGTCGACGGCCCCGTGGTTGACGTACGAGAACGCGAGCGTTACCGGATCGAACATGAAGACGGCATCGAGCGTCGCGTCGAGGATCCGCTTGAACCGCCCCACGTCGGCGAAGAGCTGCGCGTTCTGGACGGCCGATGCCGCGCGGCTGGCGAGGCTCTCCGCGAGCGCCAGGTCGTCCGGCGTGAACCGGCGCCCGGACTCCGCCCCGATGAACGTGATCGCACCGAGCGTCTTCCCGCGCGCGGTGAGCGGTACGCACATGTAGGACCGCAGCTGGAGCCGGTCCATGATCTCTCGAAGCTCGGGGTCCTCGATCGCCGCGAACGCCTCGGGCGGGATATCCGCGACGAACTCGGACTCTCCGGTCCGGATGACGTGCGGCGTGCCCGTTGGCGCGTCAGGCGGCGACGGGAACCGCTGGCGCAGCTCGCGCGCGAGCTCGACCTTCCCGGGATCGACGTGCGCGATCGCCGGCCGGCCCAGCGTTCCGTCCGCCTGCACGAGATCGATGGCGCACCAGTCGGCGATTCCCGGCACGGCCAGCTCGGCGAGGCGCTGGATCGTCGCGTCGTAGTCGAGCGACGAGGCGAGCAAGGCGCTCGCGTCGGCGAGAAACCGCTGCCGGTCCTGCGCCATCCGGGCTTCGGTGACGTCGCTGAAGGTCGAGACCGCGGCGACGATGTTCCCGTCCCGGTCGCGAACGGGTGCGGCATCCACCGAGATCCAGCCTGGCGAGCCGTCGAACCGGACGATCGCCATCTGCTCGGCGGTGACCGTCTCGCCGCTCGCGAGCGCGCGAGCGAGCGGCCACTCGTCGATCGCATACCGCTCGCCGCCCGGTCGGCGCGCGATCCACTCGGTGTACTGGCTGATCGGTCGTCCGGGAGCGATCGGCTCCCGCCAGATCTCCGAGGCCTCGGCGTTCGAAAGGACGAGGATCCCCTCGGCGTCGCACATGAGCACGCCGGCGGGCATCTGACGGAGGACGGTCTCGAGCCGGCTCCGCTGATCCTCCAGCGTTCTCAGCAGCTCCTCGCGACTCTCGCCGAGGCCGGCGCGCTCGAGCGCCTGGCTGCAGAGGTCCGCGTGGGCGATCACGAACGACCGTTCCGCGGCCGTGAACTCGTGGGGCGCGTCGAACGCGAGGCCGAGCGAGCCCGTCGCCGGCTCGCCGCCGAACGGGACCGCACACCCGGCGGCCGGCGGGATGCCGGGCAGGCCGGCGAGGAGCGGCTCGACCCGCGAGCCCTCGATGTTCTCGATCCACTCGGGCTGGGCGGTCCGGATCGCCCGGGCCATCGGATGGGCCGAATCGAGTGAGATGCCCTCGAAACGAGCAAGGGCCTCGGCTCGAACGCCGTGCGCGGCGCCGAACCGGAGCTCGTCGCCAGTCCTCAGCACGATCGCTCCGCCCTGGGCTCCAATCGCCTCGCACGTCTCGCGGAGCACGATCGCCATCACCTCTTCGCGCCGCAGCGCGGTCGATAGCGCCCGGGTCGTGCGCTGCAGGCGGTTGGTCCGGTCTGCGGCTTCTTCCGCCGCGACGCGGGCGCGCTGCTCTGCGGCGTACAGCTCCGCGTTCGAGACCGCGAGGGCAGCACGACGAGCGAGGTCGGCCGCGGTCGCCACGTCCGTGGGTCCGTAGCGGCGGCCCGACGTCGTCGCCACGAGCAGCATCGCCCCGACGGTCCGGCCGTGTGCGATGAGCGGCAGCGCGAGGACGCTCTGCGGGGCGACCGCACGCAGCAGCTCGGCATGTTCCGGCGTTCTGGCGATCGCATCGATGAATCCCGGCTCCACGTCCGGTATCACCACGGTCTCGCCGTCGCGGAGCGCCCTCGCGACCGGGCTGTTCCCGGCAGGGTCCGTCGGGAACGCGCGGAGCCGATCGACGATCGGGGCCAGATCACGATCGGCGGTGGAGAGACCCATTCGCCGGACCTCCCCGTTGCCGTCGAGCAGGTCGAGGAAGCACCAGTCGGCGAGCGCCGGGACCGCGATCTCCGCGGCGGCGTCGACGATGTCGTCGAGGTCGAGCGTGGCGTCGAGCCGGATCGTCGCCTCGGCAACGAGGCGCAGGCCGTCCTCGGCCCGCCGCGCGTCGTCGATGTCCGTGCTCGTACCGATCCAGCCGGTGATCGAGCCGTCATCCTCGCGCACCGGGACGGCACGGAGCAGGTGCCAGCGAAACACGCCGTCATAGCGGCGGATCCGGCAGGCGGCCTCGAGCGGGGCACCGGTCGCGAGGCTGGCGAACCATCGCTCCGCGAGCTGCCTGCGGTCGGCCTCGTGGACCGTCTCGTCGACCTCGAGGCCCACCTGGAGCTCCCGCTGCGTCCCGGTGTACTCGGTGCCGCGGTCGTTGACCATCGTCAGCGCGCCCGTCGCGTCCGTCGTCCAGGCGATCTGCGGCATCGCCTCGACGAGCTGGCGATAGCGAGCCTCGCCCGCGCGGATTCCCGCCTCCATCCGGACTCGATCGGTGATGTCGTGGAACGTGTTGATGGCAAACGAGGTCACGCCGTTCTCGTCGGCGAGCGGCGTTGCGCGGACCTGGGCCCAGTGCTCCTCGCCGGTTGCCACGACGCGGAACTGAACCGTCGCCACGGGCTCCGGGATCCCGCGCAGTGCCAGCCGGCCCGGCAGCGCCGAGACGGGAAGCGGTTCGCCGGCCTCGTCGAACAGCTCGAATCGCCCGACGATCTCGGACGGGGAGGCGGCGATCACGTCCGCCGGGTTGCCAAAGCCGAGGATGGCGGCCGCGGCCTGGTTCGCGTAGACGACGCGGCCCGTGGCGTCCTGGACCGTGATTCCGTCCGCGACGGATTCGAGTACGGCACCCAGACGGTCCGCGATCGCTGCTGCCGCCGCCGGCTGTTCTGATCGTTCGTCGACGTGGTCGATCACGTCAGGTGGTAGCCCTCTCGATCTGCGCCCGCGCCGACGACGCGTGCCCCTCGGCCTCGGAGCCTACCGTGGACCCGGCGTCCGTGGCACTGCCGGACGAGAGCGTGGACATTGCAGCGGCATTGCGACTTTGCCCGGTTGCGGTATCGTCCGTATCCCAGTCCGATCAGCGTCCCCGCGGCAACAAGGGGCAGCACGCGTCGAGGAGACCCGATGCACACTGCGCCCGCGGCGTTTCGATCGATCCGAAACGCGGGCCTGACCCTGCGATTCGCCGTGCTCGGGCCGGTTGCGTACGTCCTCGCCGAGGTTCCCGCCGCCGGATCGCGAGGCACGGCCCTCGAGGAGGCCTGCGAGCGACCGCACTGGGGCTTCGTCGTCGACGGCACCGTCGCGCTCGAGGGCCCGGACCGGCAGTGGTCGATTCCGGCAGGCAGCGCGTTTCACGTTCCACCCAATCTCCGGCACGCGTTCCGGACCACGGGCGCCGCGCGAATCGCCGGCTTCGCCGCCCTCGACCGGAACCAGGACTTCACCGACGAGGGTCTCGCGGCGGCGGGCTACGACGTCGTCAGCGGCCGGGCCGGCGCACAGCCACGCGCCGTCGTTCCGCGGGTCGGCTCGGGTCAGCCGCCGGCGCAGCGTGGCGAGGTCGCGACGCACGCCACGCTCATGGGCGACGTCGTGATGTGCCAGACCCGATTCGGCCCGCGCAGTGGCTTCACGTCGCGGTTCTGCGACCTCGAGCACTGGGGCCTCGTCACGGCGGGCAGCATGGCGATCGAGTCCGAGGAGGACGTCGAGGTCGTGACCGCCGGTGACGTCTTCTACTGCCCCCCGGGCCCACCCGGCCATCGGTTCACGGCGGCGGACGCGGCCGCGTCGATCGATTTCACGCCGGTCGCGGCGTTCGAGCGCGGCGGCCGGGTCGTCCCGTGGCGGGCGGAGGTCGCCGCCTCACTCGAGGGTCGGCGGCGGCGCCGACCGGCGGTGGAGATCGCCGCGCTCCGCTGAGCTCCGGCGGGCGCTCGCTCGCGACCGCCTGCCGCGCCCCGCGGCGAGCGCGACGAGGGCGCCCCGATTCGGAGGTCAGGGCTTCCCGGCTGCGGCGTCGGGGAGCGAATGGCCCATCGCGGATGCGTCGGACTCGCTCGGCGTCTCGATCGCGGCCGGATCCTGCGCGACGGGCACGTCCCGGGCCTGGAGTCGCTCGAGCACGACGAGCGACGCCGCCGCGAGCGGGACTGCGAACAGCGCGCCGACGATCCCGCCGGCCGCGGCCCCGATCAGGAGGCTGACGATCACCAGGAACGGCGACAGCCCGATCGTGTTCCGCATCACGAGCGGCACGAGGACGTTGCCCTCGACGAGCTGAACGACGACATAGACAGCCGCGACGATGAGCGCCAGCTCGGGCGACGACGTCGCGGCAACGAGCAGGGCGGGGATCGCACCGAGCAGCGGCCCCACGATCGGAATCGCTTCCATCAGCCCCGCGATCAGGCCGAGGAGGAGGGCGGACGGGAGCCCGAGCGCGAAGTACGCCGTCCCGGTCGCGACTCCCACGGAGCCCATGAGGATGAGCTGCCCGCGAACCCACATCCCGAGCCGGCTCTCGATCTCGTTCCACGCATCTCGCGCCCCGGCCCGCCGCTCGGCCGGGAGGAACGCGAGCGCGAACCGCTGCAGCCGCGCGTGCTCGACGAGCCAGAAGAACACGATCGCGAGCAACGTCGCGACGGACACGATCCCTTCAACGACCGTCAGGCCTACCTGCACGACGGCCTTCGGGTCTGGGGTCTTCGGCACCAGGACGTCCTGCGCCGCGCCGATCATCGCCGTGACACCGGTGGAGAGGCCCGCCGGGCGAAGGTGCGAGGCCCAGTCCCGCGCCCGCTGGATGAGCGGTGGCAGCCCGGCGATCGTCTCGTTGAACTGGGTGATCGCGACCGGAACGACGATGAGGGCAAGCCCGATGACCGTCAGGAAGAACGCCGCGTAGACGAGCAGGATCGTCCGGCCGCGACCGAGGCCCACATGACTGCGGATCCAGCCGACGAACGGCTCGAGCGCCGACGCGAGGAGGATCGCGACGAAGACGAGGAGCAGGACGCCACCCGCCGCGATCCCGAGCGAAACGAGTCCGTAGACGACGCCGACGCCGACGGCGAGCCCTGCTCCGCGCGCGGCCCACGTCACGACGTCCGTGCGAAGCGTCATCCCGACGATGCGACGGCGCCCCTGCCGTTGCCTCTCATGGCCCCGGACTCGCGCCCGGAGCCGCGCGCGTGGGTGCGGGTGTGGGTGCGGGCGCTGGTGGCCCGCCGGCAGTCGTGGTTCCGCCGCCGTGATTGCCGCCGCCACCGTTGTTGCCGCCGCCCCCGTTTCCGCCGCCGCCAATCGTTCTCCGGCGATGTCGTCGCGCAAGCCTCGCCCGAGCCCGCAAGCGCGTCGCGCGGGTGCTGATGAACGACGTCCGGCGCGAGACGCACGGCCCGATCAGCGTGCCTCCCCACGAGGTGCGGCCCCAGAAGTAGGCCGTCGTCGACTCGAGCTTGCCCTTCGTCCCGGGGCCCTTCCGGGCGCGCGCGATCCAATCGGCGATGTCCGCATTCCAGCGAACGGGGCCTCGTTCCGCCTTCAACGGATCGACGCGCCAGCCGCCGCAGGCCGCGGAGTACAGCAGGCCGGGTGGGTCGATCGGGTACCGACCGCCAGGCTGGGTGCCCGCGATGAAGTTCTCCGTCGTCGTATCGATCGTCCACGGTCCCGGCGAGCCGCCGGACCACGCGTCGATCGTCGCCTGGACGACGCCCGGCGGGCGGCGGAACGTCGTTACCGGCCACTTCCGCGAGTAGTCGCGGACGAACGCGCGCCACAACGGGGCCGCCGCCGTCAGCGACGTCGCCGGCTCGCGGGCGATCGGATTGGAGTGGTCGCTGTTGCCCATCCAGATCCCGACCGCCAGCCCGGGCTGCGCCGTCGACTGGGGCGGCGGGAGGAAGCCGTATGTCGCGAGGTCCCGCGCGTCGGTCGCCGTGCCGGTCTTGACCGCGGCCGGCCGGCGGCTCCCACCGGGCCCGGTGAACAGCTCGAGCTTCGCGGACCAGATCGGGTTCTGGGTCGGGTCCGTGTTGCCCTGGAGGATGTCCGTGACGAGGTACGCGGCCTGCGGGCTGAGGACGGGCTTCGGTGCCACCTGGGGGGCTCGCCATACGACCTTGCCGTCCGGCCCGTCGATCTCGAGGATCATCCGCGGCGCGAGGTACTGGCCGTTGTTCGCGATCGACCCGTACGCAGCGGTGAGGTCGATCGGCCGGAGCTCCAC
>DASWSI010000113.1:0-2012 GCA_036402715.1 Candidatus Limnocylindrales bacterium | reverse complement strand
GCGGTGCATGGCGATCAGCGTCGTCGTCGCAGTCGGCGGCGTTGCGGATCCGCTCGTCGCCGCGATCAAGGAGCGGCTGCCGAAGATCCAGGTCGGGCCGGGTTCTGATGCCGGATCGGAGATGGGCCCGCTCGTCACCCGCGAGCACCGGGACAAGGTCGCGTCGTACCTCGACAGGGGCCGCGAGCAGGGCGCGTCGATCGTTGCCGACGGCCGCGAGCATCCGCTCTTCAAGGGCGACGGCTTCTTCCTCGGGCTGTCGCTGATCGACAACGTCACGCCGGAGATGGACAGCTACAAGAACGAGATCTTCGGCCCGGTCCTCGAGGTCATTCGCGTCCCGACCTACACCGACGCGGTTCGGCTCGTGAACGACAACCCGTACGGCAACGGGACGTCGATCTTCACCCGCGATGGCGGCGCCGCGCGGCAGTTCCAGTTCGAGGCCGAGGCCGGAATGGTCGGGATCAACGTCCCGATCCCGGTTCCCGTCGCGTACTACAGCTTCGGAGGCTGGAAGAGCTCGCTGTTCGGCGACCTCCACATGTACGGGCCCGAGGGAATCCAGTTCTACACGCGGGGCAAGGTCGTGACGTCCCGCTGGCCGGATCCGGGGACGAGCAAGGTCGACCTCGGCTTCCCGAGGACGCGCTAGGCGCGAGCGATTCCCGGGCCGTCGGCGGGCGGGACGACGCCGCCCGAAGGAGCGGCGGCCGCGATGCCCGAGGCCGTGCCGGCGCTCGGCATCGCGATGCCGTTGGGCCGCGGGGTGCCGTTCGCGGCCGAGTAACCATTTGTCGACGAGGCGCCGGCGACGCGAGCGGGATTCGCGCCGTGCGGGGCAACCGCCGCGGGGCCAGAAACCGGTACGGCCGTCGAGCGGCCGGCCGCGACCGGCTCGGCATGGGGCGGGGGAGTGGGACCGACCGTCCGCGCCCGAAGGCTGAGCGGCACCGGCGCCGCCCGCAGCCATGGATCGCACATCGTCGTGGCTCGCTCGATCAACGCCCGCGCGCCGTCCTCGTCGGCATGGACGACGATCCGCAGGCGGCCGTCGCCGACCTCGAGCAGCTCGTCGCCGGCGCGGATCGTGCCGCGGACGGCGTTGGCGAGCGCATCACCGAAGCGCCCCGCGCCGTCGCGCCCGGTGAGGCGGCGCAGGTCGTCCCAGCCGGCGATCGCCGCGACCACGACCGTGGGCGGTTGCGGCGTCTCGCCGGGGACGCGCTGGCGGCGCGACCGACGGCGGGTCCGCCGCGCGTGCGGCAACCCCGACGGCGCGGACGGCTCGCCGAGGAACGCGTTGATCGCGGCCTCCGTTCGGCGGTCCTCCTCGATGACGGGCATCGCGAACCGACGGGTCCGCGAACCGCGCCGGGTCGTCGGCTCGCCGGCATGGGGATCGGGCGCGGCCGGTGTTTGCGGCGCGGCCGCGTCCGCGACGGGCGCATTCGTCGCCGCGGCGGCGGGCTTCGTCAGCGTCGTGTCCGTCGACTCGGTCGCCGCCAGCTGAGACGGACCGGCGTCATCGGCACCTTCTGCGGCCTCCGCGGGGCTCGCGGCGGCGTGCTGCGACGTCAAGCCAGGCGCGGATCCGGCGGCGGCGATCCCGTCCTGCCCCGACCGCTCAGCTGCCGCGACGAGGCTCGGCCCGGTTGCGCGGACCGGATGCGCCATCACGAGCGCCGGACGCATCGCCCCGCTCCTGGCTGCCTTGCCGCGTCGTCGGTGAATGAGCGCGACCTGCCCGAGGAACGCGAAGTTCACGATGACCGCAACGGCGAGGACGAGGAGGAGGGTGTCGCGCGACATGGCGCTCCGGGCGTCCCGGGCGGTTGGGAGGCCGCGGCGACCGACGGTCGCCTGCCGGTGATTCTAGGGCGATCCGGCCGCGAGCGATGCCACCGTGCGACGCGCCTCTGTTCGGGCGGCGGCAGGCGACCTGGTCCGGGCGGTTCGGCGCGTGAGCACCGTCGCGCCACGCCGCCGTGCCCCCTTCAGCTCAGGCGCGC
>DASWSI010000112.1:0-5644 GCA_036402715.1 Candidatus Limnocylindrales bacterium | reverse complement strand
TCCGGACCGGCCGAACCCGTCGTTCCAGCGCCCGGGGTGCAGCCGTCGGACCCGCGGGACCGCGACGACGGCGGCCTCGGGCGGCGCAACGATC
Source organism: Candidatus Limnocylindrales bacterium (assembly GCA_036402715.1). GTDB lineage: Bacteria > Chloroflexota > Limnocylindria > Limnocylindrales > CSP1-4 > JACDAV01. The sequence goes on along the minus strand of DASWSI010000112.1, from coordinate 5,550 downwards.
GGCTGCTGATCGGCTTCGTCGCGGGTTACATCGTCCTGCTGTCCGGCCTGATGATCGTCCGCGGGATCTCGATCACCCCGGACGTGCTGCTCGTCGCGCTCGGGCTCGCGGCGGTGATCGTCGGCCGCGGGAAGCTGTTCCTTCGCGACTGGATCCCGTTCATCGGGCTGTTCTTCGCGTACGAGCTGATGCGCGGCTATGCCGACAACCTGGGCCTTGCCGTGCATATCGGCGACATCGTCGCGATCGAGCGGACGCTCTTCCTCGGCAACGTCCCCACGGCGGTCCTCCAGGCGTGGCTCCATCCCGCGACCGGCGTTGACGTCCTTGCCGTCGTGGCGACGGTCTTCTACTTCCTCCACTTCCCGCTCCCGATCGCCGTCGCGTTCTTCCTGTGGCTCCGCCGTCGCCGGGTCTTCTACGACTACGTGGCCGCGCTCATCGTCCTCTCGATGGCGGGGTTCATCACGTACCTGCTGCTGCCGGTCGCGCCGCCGTGGTACGCCGCGAAGGAAGGCTTCCTGCCGAACGTCATCTACCTCAAGGACCAGGGCTTCAACGACCTCGCCCGGTTCTTCGGCTTCGAGGGCCGCTACCTGTTCAGCTACACCGTCTATCAGATCAATCCGAACCAGGTCGCTGCGTTTCCGTCACTCCATGCGGGCTACCCATTCCTCGCCTTCCTCTTCGCCCGGCGGGCCTTCGGGCGGGTCGGCTGGGTGATGCTCGCGTACTCGGCGTGCGTCTGGTTCGCGGTCGTCTACCTCGCGGACCATTACGTCGTCGACGTCCTCGGCGGCCTCGCCTACGCCACCGCGGCGTACTGGGCCGTGATGCATGCGCCACGGTCGTTCCGGCGGGCCATCGACCGTGCGGCGGACACCGATCTGGATTCAGGCGTTGAGGGAGCCGGGATCGGCGACCGCGGCGCGGTAGGGCGTCTCGGACGGCGCGTCCGCTGGCCGCATGTCTGGCGCGGCGCCGCGCTTGCCGCCGCCGGCGCGGTCCTCGGCGTGCTGATGGCGCGCTTCGGGATCCTCGGCGGGAGCGGCACCGCCCTGTTCCTCGTCCCGTGGTTCGCGGTCCTCGGTGGCCTGTCGTGGGCGGCCGGCGGGCTGCTCAGCCGCTGATCGATCCGGGCCGGCGATGCGCGCGCTGCTGCAGCGAGTAACGCGGGCGGAGGTCCGTGTCGACGGCGATGCCGTCGGCCGGATCGGCGGCGGGCTCGTCGTCTTCCTCGGCGTGGGACCGGACGACGACGACGCGACCACCGACGCGCTCGCGCGGCAGATCATCGAGCTGCGGATCTTCCGGGACGAGGCCAGCCGGACGAACCGGTCGCTCCTCGATGTCGCGGGTGCCGTCCTCGTCGTGAGCCAGTTCACGCTCTTCGCGAGCACCCGCGGAGGCCGCCGGCCGGGGTTCGGGGCGGCGGGTCCGGCGGAGCTGGCGGAGCGGCTCTACGAGCGCTTCAGCGCGGCGTTACGCGGTGCGGGCGTCGAGGTCGCGAACGGGCGCTTCGGGACGGAGATGGAGGTCGAGCTCGTGAACGACGGGCCGATGACGATCTGGCTCGACACGAAGGATCGCGGCTGACGGGCGCCGCAGAGGGCGCCAACCGGGTGCGACGCAGCCCGGACCGAGCTAGCGGGCGACCTTCGTCAGGGTCCGCCGGCAGCGCGTGCAGACGAGCTGCTTGACGGGCGCGCCGTCGACCGACATGACCGTCGGCTGGAGATTCGGTTGCATCCGGCGGTGGGCGCGGACCCGGTTCATCCCCGACGACTGCGGGTTGAAGCCGGCCATCGACACCTTGCCGCAGATCGCGCAGGAGCGGGCCATGACTGATCCTCGAGACTGAAGAAGCGGAATGTGGCGGGCCCGAGGGGGCCGCGACGGGACGGTACTATAGCATCCGGCCCTCGGCCGGCCGCGAGTGGGCGCCGCCGGACCCGCCCAGCTTCGCCGTCCCGCGAGGAGGCCACCGCCCCGTGCCCGCTCCGTCCACCGGCCGATCGCTCGTGACCCGCCGCGCCATCGCGGACATCGTGCGCGGCGCAACCGTCACCTCGTACGGCGTCACCGGGTTCGCCGGCGGCCCTCTTCGGCGGCTCCTGGGTCGCATCGGCCTCGCGCAGCCCGGGCTCGGCGTCCACCTCGGCGCGGCGCTCGACATCGAGCTCGACCTCACCGTCGCGTACGGGCTGCCGATCGCCGAGGTCGCACGCCAGGTCGACTCGGCCGTTCGCTACGCGGTCCGTCGCACGCTCGACCGCGACGTCGACCGGTTGACGATCCATGTCGGCGGGCTGCGATACCAGCCGGGCGGGCTGCCGCCGCTAGCCATCCCCGCCGAACGGGCCGCCGTGGCGACCGCGGACCTCGCGGACAGCGGGACGGACGTCGCCTGATGGCGCGCCGGTCGTGCGACGGCGAGGGCCTCCTGCGCGCATTCCGCGCCGGCGTCGCGAACCTCGAGTCCCACGTCGACGAGATCAACGGCCTCAACGTCTACCCGGTCCCCGACGGTGACACCGGCTCGAACATGTTCGCGACGGTCCGCGCCGCGCTCGACGAAGCCGAGGCCGTGGCGGATCAGCCGGCGGGCCGGATCGCGGCCGCGATCAGCTTCGGGGCGCTGATGGGCGCGCGCGGCAACTCCGGCGTCATCACCAGCCAGATCTTCCGCGGCATGGCCGAGGCGCTCGACGGCAAGCGTCGCTTCAACGGCCTCGACCTCGCCCACGCCCTCGCCCTCGGGGCGAAGGCCGCGTATGGCGCCGTTGCGAAGCCGGTCGAGGGGACAATCCTGACGGTGATCCGCGAGTCCTCCGTCGCCGCGGTCGCGGCCGCGGAGCGGAACAACGACATCGAGACCGTCCTCGCGGCGACCGTCGACGGCGCGGAGAAATCGGTCGCCCGGACACCCACGCTTCTCGCGATCCTCCGCGAGGCGGGCGTGGTGGACTCCGGCGGTCAGGGCCTCTACCGGCTCTTCCAGGGAGCCCTGCTCGACCTCGTCGGCCAGACGCCGGCCGGGGTCACGCGGGCGCGGGCCGCGGCGGTCAAGCCGTCGACGCTCGTCGCGCACGCGGACGAGGGATTCGGGTACGAGACGATGTTCCTCGTCCAGGCGAAGGCCGGCCATGAGCTGGACCTCGACCGGATTCGCGGGCACCTCGAGACCATCGGCGATTCCGTGCTCGTCGCCGGGGACGCCCGCGCGCTGAAGGTCCATATCCACAACGAGCATCCGGACGCGGTGCTGGCCTACGGCCTGTCGCTCGGGCCGCTCAGCCGGATCAGCGTCGAGAACCTCGACAACCAGGCGCGCGACGTCCGGGAGAGCCGGGCGGCAGCGTTCGCGAGCGGCGTAGCCGAGGAGAACGGCCACCGGGCCCTGCTTGTCGCGGCCGACGCCGTCGACGCCGACGCGTCGCAGCCCGAACGCCGCACTCCCGCGCCGCACCTCGCCGTCATCGCGGTCGCGGCCGGGGACGGACTCGCCGCGATCTTCCGCGATTTCGGTGTCGCGGCGGTCGTCGTCGGCGGCCAGTCGGCGAACCCGAGCACGGGTGAGCTGGTCCGGGCGGTCGAATCGGTCGACGCCGACGAGATCCTCATCCTGCCGAACAACCCGAATGTCGTCATGGCGGCCCGCCAGGTCGCCGCGATGGCGAAGCGCCCGGTCGCCGTCGTCCCCACCCGCAACGCCGCCGAGGGGTTTGCCTCGCTGCTCGCCCTCGACCCGACGAAGGATGCCGCCGCCAACGCCGGACCGATGACCGACGCGGGTCGCGCCGTCCAGACGCTCGCCGTCACGCACGCCGTCCGCGACGCGACGATCGGCGGGCGCCGTGTCAGGCAGGGCCAGACGATCGTCCTCGACCCCGACGACGGTCTCGTGGCCGCGGACAACGACCGCGACAGGGCCGTCCTGACCGCCGTCGCCGCGCTACGACCCGGGTTCGAGCTCGTCACGCTGTACTACGGCGACGGGTCGGACCTGGCGGAAGCCGAGGCGATGGCGCGGCGAATCGGCGCCGCGACCCCGAACGTGGAGGTCGAGGTCGTTCATGGCGGGCAGCCGCACTATCGGTACCTTGTCGCGGCCGAATAGGTCGTGAGCGGCCCCGCGACGCCCCGGGCGTCCGCCCCCCGCCGCGTCCGGTCCGCACCGAAGCCGAAGCCGGCCCCGGCGTCGTCGACCGCGTCGCCGGCCGAGCTCCTCGGCCTGCCGCTCGCGTCGTCAGGGCTGTCGGCGGGGGCGGCACTCCGGCGCGCCGGCGTCCGACTCGGGTTCTACACCGTCCGCGAGCTGCTGTTCCACCTGCCGCGGCGATACGACGACCTCCGGGAGATGCGCCGGATCGGGGACTGCCTCTGGCTCGACGACGGGACGGTCGTCTCCGCGCGGGTCCGGGTCACGGAAGTTCGGGTCGAGCCGGGCTTTCGCCGGCGAATCCAGCGCACGATCGCGCGGCTCGAGGACGACACGGGCGGCCTCGACGCGACGTGGTTCGGGCGCCGCTACATCGAGCAGCGGCTGAAGGTCGGGGACCTCGTCATCGTCAGCGGGAAGATCAAGCACTTCGGCCGCCGGCTGACACTCGACAACCCGGACTTCCAGCACGACACCGGGGAGGCTGACCTCCTGAACGTCGGCCGGATCGTGCCGGTCTATCGGCTGACGTCCGGGCTGACGGCGCCGCGCCTCCGGGCCGCCATTCGCGAAGCGCTCGATCGCGCCGGAGCGAGGTACCCGGAATACCTGACGGCGGCGATCCGCAGCGAGGAGCAGCTCCCGACGATCGGCGCGGGCCTCGAGGAGGCGCATTTTCCGTCGTCGTTCGAGGCGCGCGACACGGCGCTGAACCGGCTCGCGTTCGACGAGCTCCTCGCGCTGCAGGTGGGCATGGTCGCGCGCCGGAGGCAGCGCGGACGAAGCGAGGCGCGGGCGCTCGTCGTCGACGACACCGCGGACCGCTCGATACGGGCCGGCCTCCTCGCTTCGCTGACGCGGAAGGTGGGCCCGGCGACAGAGCTCACCGCTGACCAGGACAACGCGGCCTCGGAGATTCGGGCAGACCTTTCGCGCCGGACGCCGATGCTCCGGCTGCTCCAGGGCGATGTGGGGTCCGGCAAGACGGCGGTGGCGGCATACGCGCTCGCCGCCGCGGCGGCCGCGGGAACCCAGGGCGCACTGCTCGCGCCCACGGATCTCCTCGCACGGCAGCACCACGCAACGTTGAGTGACCTGCTCGAGGACGGCGGCTTGCCGGTCACGCTCCTGACCGGGTCGCTGAGCGGGGAGGGGACCCGGCACGCACTCGAGGCGATCGCGTCGGGGCAGGCCCAGGTCATCGTCGGCACGCACGCCCTGATCCAGGAGCGGGTCTCGTTCGCGGCGCTCGGTCTCGTCATCATCGACGAGCAGCACCGGTTCGGGGTCGAGCAGCGCGGCCAGCTCGAGGCGAAGGCCGGCGGCCACGCGCCGCACGTCCTGCTGATGACCGCGACACCGATCCCCCGGACGCTCGGCCAGGTCCT
>DASWSI010000111.1:0-4689 GCA_036402715.1 Candidatus Limnocylindrales bacterium | reverse complement strand
AATGCCGCTCGACGTCGCCGCGGTCGTCGACGTGCTCCGCAACGGCAGCATCGATGTCCTCGGACGCCTCGTCGCGTCGACGAACCACGCGATGTACACGCGGCTCACGGTCGAGTGCCCGCCGCCCGAGCCGGCGACCGTCCTCGACGCCGTCTACAAGCCCGTCGCCGGGGAGCGGCCGCTCGACGACTTCCCCGACGGGACCCTCGCCCGCCGCGAGGTCGGGGCGTATCTCGTCTCGGAGGCGACCGGCTGGCAGATCGTGCCACCCTCGATCCTTCGCGGCGGTCCGTTCGGTGAAGGCGCCTTCCAGCTCTGGATCGATGTCGATGACACGGTCGACGTCGTTGCGCTCGTCGTCGAGGACGACCCACGGTTGCGTCGCATCGCCGTTTTCGACGCGATCGTCAACAACACGGACCGCAAGGGCGGCCACCTGCTGCCGGTGACGGGCGGTCACATCTTCGGCGTCGACCACGGCGTCTGCTTCTCGCCGGTTCCGAAGCTCCGCACCGTGCTGTGGGGCTGGCGCGGCCAACCCTTCGACACGACCGAGATCGAGGCGATCAGAGGCGTCCGTCAGGCGCTCGACGGGCAGCTGGGACAGGATCTCGCGCAGCTTCTCGACCCGATCGAGGTCGCGGCCACGGTTCGGCGAACCGACCGGCTGCTGCAGACGCGGCGCTTCCCGCGGCCGTCGGCCAACTGGCCAGCCATCCCGTGGCCCCCGTTCTGACCGACACGGCATCGCAACGCCTTCGCGGCCCATGACCATTCCCGGGGTTGCGCGGCGGCGCGCACGCTCGGCTCGCGGGGAGCACCGAACGGGAGAAGACCATGCCGAGGAGCTGGAGCGACAAGCGCGAGCGCCAGTACGAGCACATCAAGGAGTCCTACGAGGAGCGCGGCCGCTCCGAGGACAAGGCGGAGGAGCTCGCGGCGCGGACGGTCAACAAGGAGCGGAGCGAATCCGGGGAAGCGAAGAGCGGCTCCAGGAAGCGCTGACGGTCAGCGAGTGGCGACCGACCCCGCGACGGGGGTTCCGGGAGCGACGAGCTCGAGCAGCACCGCACCGGTCACGTTGACGACGGTCGTCGGGCCGGCGCGGACGAGCAGTGATGGCACGGTCGCCGTCGTCGTGTGGCCGTGCAGCCAGAGCGGCGGACGGAGCTCGTCGAGCAACCACCGGTAAGCCGGGAACCCGGCGTGGTACGGGTCCGCCGGCGCGTCGCCCGCGCCCGCAGGGGCCGCGTGGCTGATGACCAGGAGCGGCCGCTCGCGCAGCCGGACGCGCGCGCCGACCACGCGGCGTGCAATGCCGAGCACGTCACGCCACGCTCGGCCGGGGTGGCGGCCGTTCCCTGCCTGCTGGACGCCCGGCCACTCGAGGGAAGCAATCGGGATCTCCGCGAGGCCCGTGATCCGGCCGCTCCCCAGTGGCCGCGGCGCGGCGATGTGGTCCTCCTCCCAGTTGCCGCCGCGATCGTGATTGCCGCGGACGTAGACGAGGGGTGCGTGGAACGCGTCGGCAAGGAACGCCAGCCAGTCAGGCTCGAGGTCACCGCACCCGATCACGCCGTCGATCGGCCCGAGGTCGGTCCGGTTCGCCGCATGCTCGAGCGCGGCGTCTCGCTCGTCCGAGGCGGCGAGGAACCGGATCGGGCGGCCGCCGCGCGACTCGAACGGCGTCGGGTCCGGCCATTCGATCGTCAGCCGCCGAATCATTCGGTGTCCCGCTCCGGCTCCGGCCTGACGAGCAGCTGATCCTCGACGATCGGTGCCGCCGGCCGCCCTGATGCCACCGTCCGCACGGCGCGCCCGCTCGTGGCGGTGGAGGCGAGGGATCCCGGTCGCTCCGACGACACGCCGCCCGGGGGGACGAGCTCCGTGACGTTCGCGTCGACCTCGATCTGTCCCGCGTACAAGGCCGCCGCGACGCGGTTGTGCCCGTCGAGGACCCAGTAGCCGTCGGCGTACTTGACGACGTCGATCGGCGGCAGGATGGCGAGGTTCTCGACGGCCAGGCGCAGGCGCTGCCAGCGTCCGGCCCAGTTGCGGGACCGGAACGCCCGGAGCGGAAGGAAATCGCCGCCGCGCTGGGTCGCGCCGCCGACCGCGGTCCCAATGATCTCGTCGACATCGATCGCCCGGATTCCGAGCTCCTTCGGGATCGCGCGGCGGGCCTCCGGATGGACGTCGTAGAGGTATGGGAGCGGATGCCGAGCCGATCGCCGAAGGCGGCGAACCCGAGCCCCCGGACGCTCGTCCCACCGTCGTCCCGCGGCCCCGACCGCGCCGCCGACCGTGCCCCCGACGGCGGAAGCGGCACGGACCACGGGCTGTGCGCCGGGGACCAGTCGCGTCGCGGCGCCGGCGGCCGCCTCCACCGCGCCCGCCGCGGCCTCGACCGCGCCGTCGACGACGGAGGCTGCCCGGACGACGGGTTCCGGGGCGTGGACGAATCGGGTCAACCGGGCCGCGCCACCCGGCTCCGGCCCGCTGCCGTCGTCCCCACGTCGGGGCGTGCGAGGCGTGGGCTCCGGCGGCGGCGCGTCGTCGTTGCTGGTCGTCATGTCTCCATCTTGTGCCCGGCCGCCGAACGGCGCAAAGGTGGGGCACGGTTGCACAGGACCTTCGGTTGGGGCACGGACCGTTGACGAATCAACCGAAATCGCGCATGATGAGGGTCGCCCGCAGAGCCGGCGCCCATCGGAGCACCATTCCGCTCCCACAAGCGTCGCCCGGGCTCAGATCAACGCTCCGCCCCTTGTTTGGGCCGTCGAGCGACCAGCGGCCGCGACGCCAGGCGCACAGAGCGCCGGCGAAGCGCGGCAGGAAGAACAGAAACCGACCATGACTCATCGAACCATGACGACAGCGGTCGCCGGGCGCTCCAGCTCGATGCGACGGCTCCGCCGGCGCGCATCCGCCGTGCTCCGGCCCTACTGCCAGACGAACGGGTGCGCGAGCTTCCTCGACGTCGATCCCGCGACCGGCGCGGCAACGTGCCCGGTCTGTGGATACCGCCGCCGACCGCATTGACCGGCCGAGGCTGACCCGCCCGCGCCCCTGAAGGCGCGTTGTCCGCGGTTCCGCGCCGGAAACCGTCCCGGACCGCAGGATCGCGTCGTCCCACGAGTCCCGCGGCGCGACGATGCCGGGCGTGACCGCTCCCGATCGCACCCCCACGACGACCTCGACGGTCGACCGTGCTCGCCTCGCTGACCTGATGGCCCGCGAGGCCGCGGACTTCGTCGCCCGCCATCCGCGATCGGCGGCTCTCCATGAGCGAGCGAAGGGCTCCCTCCTTGCCGGCGTGCCGATGAACTGGATGGTCAAGTGGGCCGGCGCCTTCCCGCTGTTCGTCGACGAAGCCTCGGGCGCCTCCTTCACCGATGTCGACGGCCACGAGTACATCGACTTCTGCCTCGGCGACACGGGCGCGATGGCCGGCCACGGAGCCGGTCCCACGGTGCGGGCCGTCGAGGCGCAGCTTCGCCGCGGGATCACCCACATGCTGCCGACCGAGGATGCGATCGCCGCGGGCGACGAGCTCCGGCGCCGCTTCGGGCTCCGCTGGTGGCAGTTCACGATCACGGCGACGGACGCGAACCGGTTCTCCATCCGCCTCGCGCGAGAGACCACGAAGCGACCCTTCATCGCCGTCCACGATCACTGCTACCACGGCTCCGTCGACGAGACGTTCGCGACGCTCGACGCGCGCGGCCGCGTGGTCGCAAGCCGCGGCAACGTGGGGCCGCCCGTCGATCCGGCGATGACGACCCGCGTCGTCGAGTTCAACGATGTCGACGGCCTGGAACGAGCGCTGGCGGATCGACAGGTCGCGGCCCTGCTCATCGAGCCGGCGCTCACGAACGTCGGGATCGTCCTCCCGGAGGCGGGCTACCTCGACGCCGTCCGGGAGATCACGCGCCGGACCGGCACGCTGCTGATCATCGACGAGACCCACACGATCTGCGCCGGTCCCGGCGGGGCGACGCGAGCGTGGGGCCTGGACCCGGACATCCTGGTGATCGGCAAGACGATCGGGGGCGGAATTCCCGTCGGCACGTACGGCCTCAGCGACGAGGTCGGGCGGCTCGTCGAGGCCGCGATCCCCATTGAGGACGCGGACGTCGGCGGCATCGGCGGGACGCTTGCCGGGTACGCCCTGTCGATGGCCGCCGTTCGCGCGACGCTCGGCGAGGTCCTCACGGACGCCGCATTCGAGCGGATGCTTCCCCTCGGGGAGCGGTGGGCGAAGGGCGCCCAGGATGTGATCGACCGCCGCAACGTCCCGTGGCACGTGACGCGCCTGGGGGCGCGCGCCGAATATCACTTCATGGCGAAGCCGCCACGAACCGGCGCGGAGCAGGCCGCGAACGCCGACTTCGAGCTCGAGCGGTTCCTCCATCTGTGGGCGATGAACCGCGGCATCCTCATGACGCCGTTCCACAACATGGCGCTGATGTCGCCGGCAACCACCGAGGCGGACGTCGACCGCCACACCGAAGTCTTCGCCGCCGCGGTCGACGCGCTCTTCGCCTGAGCCGCGGTTCTCGGGTCGCGGGCAAGGCCGCCCGACAGGACCGTTGGCGGCTCGCTGCCGTACGAATTCCGGACCCGACGCCGCCCGATTTCGGGAGTCGTCCCGGTATCGTGGCAGCCCAGGTCCGAGCGGTCGGGCCT
>DASWSI010000110.1:0-2126 GCA_036402715.1 Candidatus Limnocylindrales bacterium | reverse complement strand
GCACCCGATTGCTCGGACCGCTGGCGGACGACCGCCGCAGCCGCCGCGATGTCGACGAGCTTCAGGTACGGGTTCGTCGGCGATTCGAACCAGACGAGGCGGGTTCGGTCGGTCAGGGCCTCCCACAGCACGTCGGCGCCGCCGTCGAGGTCGACATACCGGGCGTCGACACCCGTTGTCCGGTGGACACGCTCGAAGTAGCGGAACGTGCCGCCGTAGACATCGTCCCCGACGACGATCTCCTGTCCCGGCGCCGCGAGCTGGGCGATGGCCGCGGTCGTCGCCGAGCCGCTCGAGAACGCGATCCCGAAACGCGCGCCCTCGAGCGCCGCGACCGCCCGCTCGAGCCGGTCCCTCGTGGGGTTCTGCGAGCGGGCGTATTCGTAGCCTCGCCGCGGCCGCCCGACGCCGTCCTGCGCGTACGTGCTCGTCTGGTAGATCGGTGGCGAAACGGCGCCCGTCAGCTCGTCCGGCTCGGCGCCGGCGTGGACGGCGAGCGTGTCGAAGGCCAGCTCGGCCGGGTCGGCGTTCGGATCGTCCGTCATCGCCGCATCATCGTTCATCGCCGGCGGGCTGCTCGGGCAGGTCGAGCTCGAAGACGAGCTCCTCGCCGTCGATGTCGTCCCACTGCCGGCCGGTCTGCCGAAAGCCGAGACCCGCGACGACGGCCAGCGAGGCGACGTTCGTCGGGGCAACGGACGCCCGGAACCGCGTGATGCCGTGCTCGCGGGCCGCCCAGTCGAGGAGCGTCCGAACGGCCTCCGTCGCGAACCCTCGGCGCCGAAACCCGGGCTCGACGTGGTAGCCGACCTCCGCGCGGCCCTCCTCGTTCGGTGGCCCGTGGAACCCCACCGAGCCGACGAGGCGCCGGACGCCGAGCTCGTCCGTCAGGACCATCGCCCGGGCGATCCACGGCCTGACGGCCGGGTCCCGCGCGACATCGGCGAGGCGCATCTCGAACAGGTCGCCGAGTCGCTCGCGGAGATCGCCCGGCACCGCCGCGCCGAGCTCTGCCGCGGCGGCGTCGTCGTCGCGGTCGAGGACCGCGCGCATCGCCGCCGGCGAGAACGCGACGAGCTCGAACCGCGGGGAGCGGATCGGTGGCACCTCCACGCGGAGGTCAGCTCGCCCGGGTCGAGTTGTGCGTCAGGTACTCGAGCAGGTCGAGCTTCGTGACGATCCCGGCCGGGCGCTCGCCGCGAACCGCGACGAGCGCGGCCGCGCCGCCGGACAGCATGGCGAACGCCGCATCGAGCGTGGCGGAGGCATCGACCAGCGGCAGCGGCGGGTCCATCACCTCGCCCACCGTCCGGTCGACGACGGTCGGGTCGCGGAAGGCGCGGTCGAGCAACCCCTTCTCCGTGATCGAGCCGACGATGCCGACGACCGAATCGCCGTCCGCGTCCTCGGACACCGGGAGCTGGCTGATCCCGAACTCCTGGAGCGTCTCGATGACCTGCCCGACGCGCTGGGTGGTTCGCGCGAGCACGAGATCCGGCAGGCCGTCGCCGTGCCGGTCGCCGAGGAGCTCCGCGACGCGAATCACCGCACCCGTCGTCGCGAGCAGGCCGTTCACCCGCATCCACTCGTCGTTGTAGAGCTTGGACAGATAGCTCCGCCCGCCGTCCGGGAGGATGACGACGATGACCGCGTCTCGTGCGGTGGCGGGCTCGTCCGCGCTGATCCGCCGCGCCTCGTCGAGCGCCGCGACGAGGGCCGTCCCGCACGATTCGCCGGCGAGGATTCCCTCCTCCCGCGTCAGCCGCCGCGCCGCCGCGAACGCGTCACGATCGGAGACGCGGACCCAGCGGTCGATCACCGCGGCGTCGTACGTGCCCGGCAGGAAGTCCTCGCCGACGCCCTCGGTGAGGTACGGCCGCGCCGTGTCCCCGGAGAGGATGCTGCCCTCCGGGTCCGCACCGATGACCTGGATGGACGGGTTGCGGCTCTTCAGGTACCGCGCCGTGCCCGTCACGGTCCCGCCGGTCCCGACGCTCGCGACGAGATGCGTGATCCGCCCGTCCGTCTGGTCCCAGATCTCGGGACCCGTCGTCGCCTCGTGCGCCTTCGGGTTCTCGTCGTTCCAGTACTGGTCCGGCTTGAACGCGCCCGGGATGTCGCGGGCG